>NZ_JBMQQZ010000037.1:0-69195 GCF_057362025.1 Bordetella sp.
CCACCCGCCCGCCAACGACTCCCCGCATCGCCATGGGCACAAGCATTGAACTGGTCGCGCTGCTGCATCTGGCATCGCCGGCCTTGCCCATCGGCGCCTTCAGCTATTCGCAGGGCCTGGAAGCAGCCATCGAGGCAGGAGTGATCGGCAACGCCGACGACGCGAGGCACTGGATCGCGAATGGACTCGATATCGCCGCCGATGGCGAGGCTGCCTTGCTGGGCCAGCAATTCCGCAATTGGAGCAATGGCGATATCGGCGCGGTGGCAGCCTTGAACGAATGGCTGCTCGCCATGCGGGAATCCACCGAACTGCGCCAGGAAACAGAGCAAATGGGCTGGTCCCTGTCCCGGCTGCTGGACGAACTGGAATGGGGCGATACCGAAAGCCGCGCCGCGCTGCGCGCGATGCGGCCGCTCAGCCTGCCTACCGCCTACGCCTACGCGGCGCAGCGTGCCGGCGCCACGCTCGAGGACTGCCTTTCCGCCTGGCTGTTCGCCTGGACCGAAAACCAGGTGGCCGCTGCCCTGAAAGCGGTACCGCTGGGCCAGGTCGCGGGACAGCGCATCCTGTTCGGTCTGCACGGCGCGATCCAGGCCGGGGCCCGCCGCGCGGCTGCCACGCCGGAGGAGGAAGCATCCACCTTCTCGCCCATGCTGGGGATCCTGTCCGCACGCCACGAGACGCAGTATTCGCGGCTGTTCCGATCCTGACGCCGACAACCCGCTGGCACGCCAGATCCCCATTGGCCAACCCCAGATCCCTATCGACTTGCCACCATCCGGATTCACCCACCCCGGCATACCCAGGCTTCCATCACTTCCCTCCCCAAAGAACCCGCATCCACGACCATGACCCAACGCACCAAGAAAAATCCCCCCTTGCGTGTCGGCATCGGCGGCCCCGTCGGCTCCGGCAAGACCACGCTGACTGAAATGCTGTGCAAGGCGATGCGGGACAGCTATGACCTCGTCGTCATCACCAACGACATCTACACCAAGGAAGATCAGCGTCTGTTGACCGTGGCCGGCGCCCTTCCGGCGGAACGGATCATGGGCGTCGAAACCGGGGGCTGCCCGCATACCGCGATCCGCGAGGATGCCTCCATCAACCTGGAAGCCGTGGACCGCATGCTGGGACGCTTTCCCGACGCGGACATCGTCTTCATCGAGTCCGGCGGCGATAACCTGGCCGCCACCTTCAGTCCGGAACTGTCCGACCTGACGATCTACGTCATCGACGTGGCTGGCGGCGAGAAAATCCCGCGCAAAGGCGGACCGGGCATCACCAAGTCGGATCTGCTTGTCATCAACAAAACCGACCTGGCTCCCATGGTCGGCGCATCGCTGGCAATCATGGAAGAAGACACGAAGCGCATGCGCGGCACGCGTCCTTACGTCATGAGCGACATGAAAGCAGGCGCGGGACTGGCCGACATTGTGCGGTTCATCGAGACGCGGGGCCTGCTGGCGGCTTGAACGGCGGCGACGGTCACGACATCGGGCTTGGGAGAGACGAATAAAAACAGCCGTGCTCTCCATCGGGTCCACGAGCCCCGACCCACACAAAATCTGACATGACACTGAAAACCATATCTCCGCCATGGATGAAACCGATCCAGGCCGGAAGGATGGGATCATTCACGTTCGCACTTTTTTCCGCCCACCAACATAGGATTTTTTTCGGATGGATAACGCTTTTCTCGACGCGCTGAAGCGCCGTCGCACGCAATACGCGCTAGGCAACAAACTTCCCGTATCCCACGAAGCCGTCACGGCGCTGATCCAGGAAGCCATCAAGCACACCCCCTCTTCCTTCAACTCCCAAAGCTCGCGCGCCGTCATCCTGTTCGGCGCGCAGAGCACCAAACTGTGGGACATCGCCAAGGACACGCTGCGCAAGATCGTGCCGGCCGACGCCTTCGTCAATACCGAGAAGAAACTCAACAGCTTCGCCGCGGGTGCGGGAACTGTCCTCTTCTTCGAAGACCAGGACGTGGTCAAGGGCCTGCAGGAGAAATTCCCGCTTTACGCCGACAACTTCCCGGTATGGTCGGAACAGGCCGGGGGCATGGCGCAATTGTCGGTGTGGTCTACCCTGGCCAACGCCGGCATCGGCGCCAGCCTGCAGCACTACAACCCGGTGATCGACGAGGCCGTCGCGAAGGAATGGAACATTCCCGCCAGCTGGAAGCTGCGCGCCCAAATGCCGTTCGGCTCCAATGAAGCCCCCTTCGGCGAGAAGGCCTTCATGGACGACACGCAGCGCTTCCGCGTGCATCATTAAGACCGTGACGCCCGGCCTCGCTTGCCGGGCGTCACCCCTGTGCTCGCGTCAGCGAGGCTTGATATTCCTTTCCCGGATTATCGTCGTCCACCTTTCGGTTTCTTCCGCGATCAACTGCCCCAGCGCCTCGGGAGTATTGGGGCGTAAAGGCGCGATATAGCCTTGGGACGTGAAGGCCTCTTGTACCTCCGGTTTCGACAATACCGAATTGATCGAGTCGTTCAAGCGCTTGATCGCCGTCACCGGTGTACCGGCAGGCGCCATCGATCCGAACCACGCGTCCAGGTCTATCCCCGACAGGCCGGCCTCTTCGACCGTGGGAACGCCGGGCAATATGGCGGCTCGTTGCGTTGACAGTACGGCTATCGGACGCGCGCTACCTGCCTGGATATGGGGTATGGCAGCCGGCAACGCGGCGATCAGAAAGTCCACACGACCACCGATAACGTCGGTGAATGCCGGTGCGCTGCCGCGATACGCCACATGCAGGATACTGGTGTGGGTCTCTTGCTGGAACAGTTCGCACATAAGATGCGCTGTGGAGCCCACGCCGGTTGAAGCGCAGCTCACCGCACCAGGGTAGGCTTGGGCGAGTCCTACAACATCCTCGATATCTTCCACCGGCCCACTGCTGCCGGCCACGAAGACCGTGGGTACCCTTGCGAGAAGACCCACCGGCACCAGATCGCTACGTATGTCGAACTTCAGATGTTCGTACATGATCTTGTGTATCGTATTGGGACGGACGCTGATAAAAAGCGTGTATCCATCGGGGGCTGCGCGCGCGACGAACTCCGCCGCGACATTGCCGGCCGCGCCCGGGCGATTACTGACCAGGACCTTCTGGCCCAGATTGTCCGCCATATGCTTGGCAAGCAGACGCGCCAGGCCATCCGCCCCACCGCCCGGCGCCGCCCCGACGACCAGATTGATAGCGCGGTCGGGATAAGCCACTTCGGTATCGGAAGCGAGAGCACCCATAGGAAAGCCAGTTCCTATAAGGGTGATTATGGCAAGTTCCCGCTTGCAGAATTTCATCGTTGACTCCGTTATTGTGTGGTGAAGTACCGATCGCTCGAAAGATGGCAGTCACGGGCTCTCTGCCACGCATCGGTGCTCGCCCCCTACGACGTGGCGGACCGGCTTGCGCTCAGGGGTACGACATAGCCTCGGCCGGCCAAGGTGGCTCGCAGGCCGGGATTCATCAAGACCGTATTGACCGCCTCATTCAGCTTCGCGATCACAGGCTGCGGCGTCCCCGCAGGCGCCATCAGGCCGAACCAGGTTTCCAGATCGACGCCAGGAACGCCCACTTCCGCCAGGGTAGGCGTGTCCTCGATAGCGGGGAGCCTTGCGTCGGACATCAATGCGATCGCGCGAACCGCCCCCGCCTTGATGTAAGGAAGCGAGCCGGGCAACGAGAAGATCAGCATATCGACTCGGCCGCTGATGACGTCTGCCATCGCGGCAGCGCCACCCCGGTAAGGCACATGCAAGAGCTCGATCCCGGTTTGCTGCTGGAACAGTTCACCCAGCAGATGGGTATCCGATCCGACACCGGTGGATGCGTACGTCAGCCGGCCCGGCTGCGCACTCGCAAACGCAATAAGGTCCCCGATGGTTGCGATGGAGCTACCGCTGGCCGTGACGATGACATTCGGTACCTTGGCGAGCACGCCGACAGGCGCAAAATCGCTCGCGACATCGAAATCGAAGTTTCCATACATCGTCTTGTGGATCGTATTGGCGCGTGTACTGATATAAAGCGTGTACCCATCCGGCCTGGCGTGCGCCACGGCTTCCGCCGCGATATTGCTTGCCGCACCCGGCTTGTTGTGGACCACGACCTTTTGCTTCAGCTCGCGCGCCAGATATTCGCCCAGCGATCGTGCCAGGATGTCTGCGCCGCCGCCGGGCGGATAGCCGACCGTCAAAGCAATTGGCCGCTTCGGATACGGGCGCTCCGTAGAGAACGCCCGTGCTCCGGCATGCAGCAAGCCACCAAGCACCGCAAACGCGGCCAACCGTCTTTTGCGGTGCTGTACCCTTGTATCCATGTGCTCTCGTCGTCGGAAGAAATGCGGATTGCCCGGCATACGCCCAGCGAAACGTATCAACCCGGTCGGATGCCTCGCTCCCGGGCTATCGCTGTCCATCTTTCGGTTTCTTCGGCGATCAATTGGCCGAACGTCTCTGCCGTATTGGGCTGTAGCGGTGCAACATAGCCTTGCGCCATGAAGGCAGCTTGCAAGGCTGGATTCAATAGCACGGCATTAATGGATTCGTTCAATCGCTGGGCCACGCGCTGTGGGGTCCCCGCGGGAGCCATCAGGCCAAACCACGTGTCGACACTAAGGCCAGGGAAGCCGGTCTCATCCAATGTAGGTACCTGCGGGATGGTTGCTGCCCTTTGCCGCGACATCACGGCAATAGGCCGGGCCGTGCCGGCCTGAATGTGTGCCAACGCCGCCGGCAAGACGGAAAACAGCAGATCCACACGGCCGCCGGCCAAGTCGACGAAGCCGGGGGCGCTGCCTTTGTACGCGATGTGCAGCATGCTTGTTTTCGTCTCGCGCTGAAACAGCTCGCATAGCAAATGGCCAGTCGAGCCGACCCCGGATGAAGCGCAAGTCAGTGATTCGGGATGAGCTTCAGAAAGCGCAACGACATCCCGGACATGCCCGATAGACGACTGCGCGCTGGTCACGATGACGTTGGGTACGGTGGCGAGGAGCCCGATAGGAACCAGGTCCTTGCTCATGTCGAACCGGAGATGTTCATACATCGTCTTGTGTGTCGTGTTCGAGCGAGTACTGAGATACACCGTATAGCCGTCCGGCACGGCGCGGGCCACGAACTCGGCGGCGACATTGCTCGCGGCTCCCGGACGGTTATCGATGATTACCCTTTGGCCCAGTTCATCCCCGAGATGCTTGGCCACAATCCGAGCCAGACCGTCGGATCCTCCCCCCGGCGTGAAACCGACGACCAGTGTGATCGGACGCTGCGGATACACGGTTTCCGGTTCGGATGCGAATACGGCCATAGGTAATAGACCACCGATCAGGGAAATTGCCGCCAACTCCCGTTTGCAGAACTTCATTTCCGTCTCCATATACTCTCGCAGTCAGAAAGAAAAGTTGACTCCACGTTAGGAGCGACGGCATCAGTGGCCTGTTATATAGGCGGGTTCCTTTTCCTTCGTTGCCGGGCACAGATATCCGGCAGTCCGCCCAGGTCTTCCCGGCAGCAAAAATCGAGGCAAACGATTTGAGGTTGCGAGCGCATCCGCGCGGTCAAGATGTTGCCGGCGGATACGACGATCCGCCCAAATGCGAGCCCCTGCTAGAACGCAGGCCGACCTCGCGGAATGTTTCCGAACATCTCGTCTAGCCGCCGCACGGCGGTTTCGGATTTCACAAGGTTCTTGTCACAGCCGTAGCAAATGCGGCGCCGACGCCCGATTTGGCCTCGCCGTACCGTCTTTCCGGCGCCGCGATGTGCAGCCGCAAAAAATTCGGCCTTTCGTTGACATCATTCGTCAACGAAAGGCCGAAAGAATCGATCGAGATGTGTGGCGACCCGCCACTACGGCGTCAGGCGCTGGCGCGCGACATCCGCTTGCGTTCGTTCTCGGTCAGGTAGCGTTTGCGCAGGCGAATCGACTTGGGCGTGACCTCGACCAGTTCGTCGTCATCGATAAACTCCACCGCGTATTCCAGCGACATCTGGATGGGCGGCACCAGGCGCACGGCTTCGTCCGTACCCGACGCGCGGACGTTGGTCAGCTGCTTGCCCTTGATGGGGTTGACGACCAGATCGTTGTCGCGGCTATGGATACCGATAATCATGCCTTCGTACAGCGCATCGCCAGGATTGACGAACATGCGGCCGCGATCCTGCAACTTCCACAGGGCATAGGCAACGGCTTCGCCGTTGTCCTGGCTGATCAGCACACCGTTACGGCGTTCGCCGATGCTGCCTTCGCGTGCAGGCGCATACTCATCGAAAATGTGGCTCATCAGCCCGGTGCCGCGAGTCATGGTCAGGAACTCGTTCTGGAAACCGATCAGGCCACGGGCCGGAATGCGGTATTCCAGGCGGGTACGGCCACGGCCGTCCGGCTGCATGTCCAGCAGGTCGCCCTTGCGCCGGCCCAGCTCCTCCATCACACCGCCCTGGTGGGCGTCTTCCACGTCCACCGTCAGCAGTTCGAAGGGTTCGTGCCGTTCGCCGTCGACTTCCTTGAACACCACGCGCGGACGCGACACCGCCAGCTCGTAGCCTTCGCGGCGCATGGTTTCCAGCAGAATGGTCAGGTGCAATTCGCCCCGGCCCGACACTTCGAATACCGTGTCGTCGCCCGTATCGCGCACGCGCAAGGCCACATTGGACTTGAGTTCGCGGTCCAGGCGATCGCGCAGCTGGCGGCTGGTGACGAACTTGCCTTCGCGGCCGGCCAGCGGCGAAGTATTCACCATGAAGTTCATCGTCAGCGTGGGCTCGTCGATGCGCAGCATGGGCAGCGCCTCTTCCGCCGGCGAGGCCGCGTCCATGACGGTGCAGCCGATCCCGATGCCTTCGATACCGTTGATCAGCACGATGTCGCCGGCTTCCGCTTCGCTGACGACTTCCCGTTCCAGGCCCTTGAACTTCAACACCTGGTTGATGCGACCCTTGCCGCTTTCGCCTTCGGGCCCGAAGCGGTATTGCACGTCCATGCCGCTGCGGATACGGCCACGGTTGACGCGGCCCACACCGATCTTGCCGACATAGCTGCTGTAGTCCAACGAAATGATCTGCAGTTGCAGCGGGCCGTTCGGATCGTCATTGCGCTGCGGCACGTGCTGCAGGATCGCTTCGAACAACGGACGCATATCGCCTTCGCGGACGTCGGCGGTCATGCCCGCATACCCCGACAAGCCCGAGGCGTAGATGACCGGAAAGTCCAGTTGTTCTTCCGTCGCGCCCAGCTTGTCGAACAACTCGAAGGTGGCATTGATGACGAAATCGGGACGAGCACCGGGACGGTCGATCTTGTTGACCACGACGATGGGCTTGAGGCCCAGCGCCAGCGCCTTGCGCGTCACGAAAATGGTCTGGGGCATCGGCCCTTCAACGGCGTCCACCAGCAGCAGCACGCCGTCCACCATGGACAGCACCCGTTCGACCTCGCCGCCGAAATCCGCGTGCCCCGGGGTATCGACGATGTTGATGTGGGTGCCTTCGTATTCCACGGCGCAATTCTTGGCCAGGATGGTGATGCCCCGTTCCTTTTCCAGGTCGTTCGAGTCCATGACGCGCTCGGTGACGGCCTGGTTTTCGCGGAAGGTGCCGGATTGGCGCAGCAGCTGGTCGACCAGCGTGGTCTTGCCGTGGTCGACGTGGGCGATGATGGCGACGTTGCGCAGGGCGCGAGTCATAAACGATCCTTTAAGGTAAGGCGGGCGCCAGGCCCGCCGGCAATTCATTCAGGGGCAGTAATGCCAGCTTGGGGTCCGGCATCGCCTGCAACGCGTCCAGCGTGACGGCGCGATCCAGCGCGAAGGGGCCGACCTGCGTGCGCCGCAAGGCCACGAGATGCGCGTAACAACCCAGTTCGCGACCGATATCCTGGGCCAGCGTGCGCAAATAGGTACCCTTGCTGCACGACACATCGATCACCGCCGTCATGCCGTCGCAGGACAGCAGTTCGACGCGATACAAGGTGACCTGCCGGGGCTCGCGCTCGACTTCCACGCCGGCGCGTGCGTACTCGTACAAAGGCTTGCCGTCACGCTTCAATGCGGAATACATCGGCGGAACCTGGGTAATCGTGCCCTGAAAACGTGACAGCACGTCGCGCAGGGCCGCTTCGTCCACACCGGCGAAGCCTTCGGGCGCGCGTGCCACGACATTGCCCGTGAGGTCGCCGGAATCGGTTTCCTCGCCGAAACGCAGCGTGGCGCGATAGCCTTTGTCCGCGCCCAGCATCACGCCGCACAGCTTGGTACCCTTGCCCATGCAGCACACCAGCAGGCCGGTGGCGAACGGGTCCAGCGTACCCGTATGGCCGGCCTTGGCGGCATCCATCGCACGCCGCGCGCGCTGCAAGGCATGGTTGCTGGACAAGCCTTCGGGCTTGTCCAGCAGCAGGACACCGTCGAGCATCAGCCCGCGTCGTTTGGCCATCGTCTTATCCGAGAAAAACGCCGTGACGACAGCCCCTCAGGACTGGTCTTCCGGTTCGTCGGGTTCCGTCCGGTAGGAACCGGGCTGGTTGGCACGATCGATCAGACGCGACATCTCTATCCCGCGCGCGACCTGCTCGTCATGCACGAAACGCAACGTCGGCACCGTGTGGATATGCAGCATGCGGTACAGCTGCGAATGCAGCCAGCCCGCCTTGTCGTTGAGCAGGCCCTCGGCCACCCCCGGTTCGGCGCCCAGCACGGTGAAATACACCTTGGCGTGCGCGTAGTCCGCGGACAGTTCGACACCCGACAGCGTGATCAGCCCGGCCCGCGCGACATCCATTTCGCGCTGGATCAGGCCGGCCAGGTCCTTCTGGATCTGGTCGGCCAGCCGCAGGTTGCGGCCGGGGATCGCTTTGGTTTTATGACGGCTCATGCGCTGAGCGCGGGATGCTTACAGCGTCCGCGCGATTTCCTTGATCTCGAAGACTTCCAGCTGGTCGCCCACCTGGATGTCGTTGTTGCCGCGCAGCGTCAGGCCGCAATCGAAGCCGGCCTTGACCTCGCGGACGTCGTCCTTGAACCGGCGCAGCGAATCCAGATGGCCGGTCCAGGTGACCACGTTGTTGCGCAACAAGCGTACCTGCGCATCGCGGCGGACGATACCGTCGAGCACCATGCAACCGGCGATATTGCCGACGCGGGAGACGGTGTAGATCTCGCGGATTTCCACCAGCCCGATGATTTCCTCGCGCTTTTCCGGTGCCAGCATGCCCGACATGGCTGCCTTAACCTCATCCACGGCGTCGTAGATGATGTTGTAGTAGCGCAGGTCGATGCCGTTGGACTCGGCCAGCTTCTTGACGCTCTGGTCGGCCCGCACGTTGAAGCCGATGACCACCGCGTTGGATGCGATCGCCAGGTTGACGTCGCTTTCCGAAATACCGCCCACCGCGGCGTGCACGACCTGCACGCGGACTTCCTCGGTGGACAGCTTGGTCAGGGCGGCAACCAGGGCTTCCTGCGAACCCTGCACATCGGTCTTGACGATGAGCGCGAGAGTCTGCGTGCCTTCGCCCATGTTGTCGAACATGGACTCCAGCTTGGCGGCCTGCTGGCGGGCCAGCTTGACGTCGCGGAACTTGCCCTGGCGGAACAGCGCGATTTCACGCGCCTTGCGTTCCTCCGACAACACCATCAGTTCGTCGCCGGCGGCCGGCACATCGGTCAAGCCCTGGATTTCCACCGGAATGGAAGGACCGGCGCTTTGCACCTGCTTGCCGTTCTCGTCCAGCATGGCACGCACGCGGCCGAAGCTGGCACCCGCCAGCACGACGTCGCCACGCTTGAGCGTACCGCTCTGCACCAGGATGGTCGCCACCGGACCGCGGCCCTTGTCCAGGCGCGCTTCGATGACCAGGCCCTTGGCATGCGCGTTGACGGGCGCCTTGAGCTCCAGGATTTCGGCCTGCAGCAACACGTTTTCCAGCAAGTCGTCGATGCCCGCGCCGGTCTTGGCCGACACGCTCACGAAAGGCACGTCGCCACCGTATTCTTCCGGGACGACCTCTTCGGCCACCAGTTCCTGCTTGACGCGCTCCGGATTGGCGTCCGGCTTGTCGATCTTGTTCACCGCCACCACCAGCGGCACACCGGCGGCCTTGGCATGGTGGATGGCTTCACGCGTTTGCGGCATCACGCCGTCGTCCGCCGCCACCACCAGGATGACGATGTCGGTCGCCTTGGCGCCGCGCGCCCGCATGGCGGTGAAGGCCTCGTGGCCCGGGGTATCCAGGAAGGTAACCATGCCGCGGTCGGTTTCGACGTGGTAGGCACCGATGTGCTGCGTGATACCGCCGGCTTCGCCGGCGGCGACCTTGGCGCGGCGGATGTAGTCCAGCAGCGAGGTCTTGCCGTGGTCGACGTGGCCCATGACGGTCACGACCGGCGCGCGCGGCAGCAGCTCGGCATCCTCGCCCTCCGGCGCGGCGGTCTCGTCCAGGAAGGCCTCCGGATCGTCCAGCTTCGCGGCGATGGCCTTGTGGCCGAGTTCCTCGACCACGATCATGGCCGTTTCCTGGTCCAGCACCTGGTTGATGGTGACCATCTGGCCCAGCTTCATCAATTGCTTGATGACCTCGGCGGCCTTGACCGACATCTTGTGGGCGAGATCGGCCACGGTGATGGTTTCGGGCACGTGGACTTCACGCGCGATGAATTCCTGGGGAGCCTGCTCCACCACGCCGCGGCGATCGGACTGCTGGTTGCGGCCACCCCGGCCGCCGGACTTGCCGCCCGCCTTGCCGCCCGCGCGCCAGCCATCGCGGCTGGGTGCGCCGGCCGGCTTGTCGGCTGGCTTTTTGCGGGCACTGTCGTCGGTCCACGTCGACGAGACCTCGGCGGTCTTGATCGTCTTCTTCGTGCCGGCGCCGGCACCCGGCTTGGCGTCCTTCTTGACCGCACCGCCCGCCTTGGCGGCCGGCTTGTGCAGCGTCCCGGAAATGGCGGCGGCCGGCGCCGGCTGTTCCGGTTCAGGCGCGCGCAGTACCTTGCGCGGACGGTTCAGCATTTCACGCAGTGCCGCGGCCTCGGCCTCGGCCTGCCGGCGCGCTTCGTCACGCTGCGCGGTGCTCATGACCTGGGCCGGCGAGGCCGCCGGTGGAGGCCCTCGGCGCGCGTCGCCGGCGCGCGGCCCCTTGGAAACGGCCGGCTTGGGCGGCACAGGCATGCCGGGGCGCGAACGCTCGTCCTGCGAGGGCGACGGCGGCACGGCTGCGGTCGGGATCTTCGGTGCAACGGGACTTCCGGTTTCCGGCTTTTCGGAAACCGCGCTGATATCTGACGTATTCACGGGCTCTGGCTGGGCAGCTTCGACCGGCGGCTCGGCGGCGGGGCCGGCGGCGGGTGCCACGGGTGCCTCGTGTTCGGGTTCCGGCTGGATAGATTCGGGTTCGGCGTGCGCCGGATGGGCCTCCGGGGGGGCCTCCTGCGCGGCTTTCTGGACTACAGGCTCGGCCGCCTGCGGGGCCGGCGGCGTTGCTTCGGCGGCAGCCGGCGGCACGGGCGCGCGCTCGGCAACGGCCGGGGCGGCCTCGTCCTGCGGGGGCGTGGCGTCGGCTTGCGGAGCCTCGGCCGGCGCGGCCGTTGCCGTCGGCGGGGCAGCAGGCGTAGCGGCAACGGGAGGCTGGACGGTCTCTGCCGCGACCGGCGCGACCGTTGCCTCGGGCGGCTCGGTGGACTCGGCCTGGGCGCGGCCGGCGGCCGCTTCGGCGGCCAGTTCGGCCGGATCTCGCTTGACGAAGACGCGTTTCTTGCGCACTTCGACCTGAATCGTACGCGACCGCCCCGTGGCATCCGCCTGGCGGATTTCGGAGGTCTGGCGACGCGTCAGCGTGATCTTCTTGCCCTCGGCAGCCCCGCCATGCGCACGGCGCAGCGAGTCGAGCAGTTTCGCCTTGTCGCTGTCGGTGACGGCGTCGTCGACCGATTTGAGGTCAACGCCGGCCGAGCGCAGCTGGTCCAGCAGCACATTGGCAGGCATTTTCAGCTCGGTAGCGAACTGGGCGACGGTATTGCTCGACATTAGGCTTTCTTCCTGTGTACGGCGATATAACAATATGACTAGCGCTATCCAATAAAACAAGTTCGGGAAGACGCGCTCGGGCGCTTCCCCGCCTAGGTACTATTTTTCCTCGTCAAACCAGTGCGCGCGAGCCCGCATGATGAGCTCGCTGGCCTGGTTTTCCTCGAGACCCGAGATTTCCGCCAACTCGTCCGTGGAGAGTTCGGCAAGGTCGTCGCGGGTGTGCACTTTACGCTCTGACAAACGCGCGGCAAGATCCGGCGTCATGCCTTCGAGCTCGAGCAGGTCCTGCGCGGTTTCGAGGCGCTCTTCCTGGGCGATGGCTTCGGTCAGGAGTGCATTGCGCGCGCGGGTGCGCAGCTCGTTGATGGTGTCTTCGTCGAAAGCCTCGATCTCCAGCAGTTCCTGCATGGGAACGTAGGCGATTTCCTCCAGCCCCGTAAAGCCCTCGTCGATCAGGATGTCGGCGACTTCCTCGTCCACATCCAGCTTGCTCATGAACGTGTTGCGCAAGGCCGAGCGCTCGACTTCCTGCCGGTTCTGGCTTTCCTCGGGCGTCATGATGTTGATCTGCCAGCCGGTCAGCTCGGAGGCCAGGCGGACGTTCTGTCCCTTGGCACCGATGGCCTTGGGCAGGTTTTCCTCGTCCACCACGACGTCCATGGCATGCTTGTCTTCATCGACGACGATGGATTCGACGTTGGCGGGCGCCAGGGCGCCGATGACGAACTGCGCCGGATCTTCCGACCACAGCACGATGTCCACCTGCTCGCCACCCAGCTCATTGCGCACCGCGGTGACGCGCGAACCGCGCATGCCGACGCAGGTACCGATGGGATCGATGCGCTTATCGTAGGCGATGACGGCGATCTTGGCGCGCACGCCGGGATCACGGGCCGCGGCCTTGATCTCGAGCAGGCCCTGCTCGATTTCCGGAACCTCGTTTTCGAACAGCTGGCGGATGAACTCCGGCGAGGTGCGCGACAGGATCACCTGCTGGCCGCGCGCGGCGTGGTCGATGCGCAACACGAAAGCCCGCACACGGTCGCCCACGCGCAGGTTTTCCTTGGGGATCATTTCCGAACGCGGCAAACGGGCTTCGATCTTGCCCGTTTCGATAATCGCGTCACCCTTGTCCATGCGCTTGACGGTGCCGGACACGATCGTTTCCCCGCGCTCGAGGAAGTCATTCAGCACCTGTTCGCGCTCGGCGTCGCGGATCTTTTGCAGGATGGCCTGCTTGGCCGCCTGCGCGCCGATACGACCGAATTCGATGGGCTCCAGAGGCTCTTCGATGTATTCGCCGATCTGGATATTGGGCACGGCCTCGCGGGCGTCGGAATACATTTCCTGTTTGTCAGGTTCCTGCAGTCCGGCTTCGTCGGGCACGACCAGCCAACGGCGGAACCCTTCATGGCTACCGCTTTCGCGATCGATGGAAACACGGATGTCCGCGTCTTCCTTGAAGCGCTTTTTCATGGCCGAAGCCAGCGCGCTTTCCAGCGCTCCGAACACCACTTCGCGCGATACGTTCTTTTCGCGCGCCAAGGCGTCGACCAACAGAAGAATTTCGCGACTCATCGCTTTTTGCCTTTGAAATCCAGGACCGGATCCAGCTTGGCGCGCTCCACTTCGTCGAACGTGAAGTTCACCACCTGGATATCGTCCTTCTTTGCCTCAAATTCCACGCCGAAAACCGCTTTCCCCTGGTCCTGTCCCGCTTGCCCGGCGGCTGCAACGAGCGTGCCGGTAAAGACCTTGCGGTTTTCCACGGCCTGCCGCAGCTTGACTTCCACCCGCTGTCCCGCGAAACGATGGAAGTCGCCCTCGGTGCGCAGCGGGCGATCCACGCCGGGCGATCCGACCTCCAATCGCTTGTAGTCGATATTCTCGACCTCGTAGACCCGCGACAACTGGCGCGAGACCTGTTCGCAATCTTCGATGCGCACGCCTTCAGGGCGGTCGATCGTGACGCGCAACAGGCCAAGCGCCGCCCGCTCGACGTCGACGAGTTCGACGTCCATGCCGGACAGCGCTTCCTGGGTCAATGCGAATAAATCAGCCATATGCTCGAAAAAAATGGGCTGTAAGCCCAGCCCATTGTTATCACGTGGTACCGGCGCGGCCCGGAGCCGTTCAACCGGCCCCACACCACGCCCCGGGGAGACCCCAACGTGCATGAAGCCCGCCGGAGAAACCGCCGTCCGCGCCATATTTGGTTCTTGCCAGGGGCGTCCCGCACACCGCGCAGTTTGGACGTGCCCCTAAAGGGTATGCCCGTAAAGGTCTTGCCTTTAAGGTATTCCCCTTAAAGCCCTTAAAGGTACGCCCAGCTACGCCCAGGCATGCCTAAAGACATGCCCAAACTTGCCGCACGCCCCCGCCGCATACCCTGCCACACCCCCCGCGACACGATCCGCCGCAATCAGCAGCACGACCGTCGCGCATCGGCACAGCTTTCGCCGCCCACAGGGATGCCCCACGAAAACCAGCAATCTTACCACATAACGGGCAAAATTACCTGATGCGTCGCGGGTTTACGTATTCAGGGCCGGACTGATACCGACTTATCGCGAGCCCCGTCCGCGAACGCCGCCGATCACGCCCAGGCGCGACTCGTGGGCGGCGGCGCCGCGCGGCTGCCAATCGTCGCCACGACCGCCACTGCCGCCGCCGGTGCGCGGGCCTTTGGCGTTGGGATTGCCGCGCTTCTTGCCGGGAGCGGAATTCTTGCCGGGACGACCGCGTTGCGGCCCCTTGCCCGGGGCGCCCGCGGGCCCCTGCCCCTGGCCTTGGCCCTGGCCCTGGCCCTGCGCATTGAAGCCGCCGGCGCCCGGCCTGCCACCACCGCCGGCACCCGGCTTGCCTTTGCGCGCCGATTTGCCACGGGGCTGGTGCTGTCCGGAAGCCTGTCCTTGGCCTTGCGGCTGCCCTTGACCTTGGCCCTGCCCCTGCGCGGGCCGCTTACCGGGGCCGCGGCGCTGCTGCCCCTTGCCGCCGCGCGAGCCGCCGCCATCGTTGCCCAAAGGATGGCCGTTGGCGTAGCCGCCCGTGACCAGCAGGCCGGTACCGAAGGGATCGGAAGGATACGACATGCCGCTGCCGGCGCTCTTGCCGGGACGGCCGCCCTGCAACTTGCCACGCCGGCCGATCCGCGCGCCGTTCATGCCATTGTTCTGCAGCGTGCCGAAGCCCGGCGGCAAGGCGCTGTCGTGCGACTGCGGCTGCTTGGGCCGGCGCCCGCCGTCGTCGTCGTCGCGCAACAGGCCCAGCTGCACCATCAGCGCGGTAACGAGATTGGGATCCAGCTCTTCCCAACGCCCCCGCCGCAAATTGCGCGGCAGGACCACGTCGCCGAAACGCGTGCGGATGAGCCGGCTGACCGTGTCGCCGACGGCCTCGAACATGCGACGAACCTCCCGGTTGCGGCCTTCCTGCAGCGTGACGCGATACCAGCGGTTGCTGCCCTCGCCACCCAGGTAGTCCAGCGCGCCGAAAGCCGCCTTGCCGTCTTCGAGTTCGATGCCTTCGACCAGCGACGCGCGCTGCGCGGCATCCATTTCCCCCAGCACGCGAACGGCGTATTCGCGCTCTGTGCCATACCGCGGGTGCATGATGCGGTTGGCCATATCGCCCGAGGTCGTAAAAATCAGCAGCCCTTCGGTGTTCAGGTCGAGACGACCAACCGACAGCCATTTGCCGGTGCGCAGCTTCGGCAGGCGCGCGAACACGCTGGCCCGGCCACCCGGATCGTCATGGCTGACGATTTCGCCCGCGGGCTTGTGATACAGGATCACTCGCGGAGGCTTGCGCGTATTGACGCGGGTGATGGGTTTGCCGTTGACGCGAACCTGGTCGCCGCTGGCGACGCGCTGCCCGATATGGGCCGGTTCTCCGTTCACGGAAACCCGGCCCGCGACGATCAACTCTTCCATCTCGCGCCGTGAGCCGATGCCCGCATCCGCCAATACCTTGTGCAGCTTGGGCATCACGGCCTCGCTGTTCAGGTATTTGTTCAGGCGCTGCTCCATGCGGGCGGTCTTTTCCAGGTAGGCGAGCGCCTGTTCCGCTTCCCGTTCGCCACCGGGCGACATGGCCTCGGGATCGAGTGCGCCGGCACCCTGCATCGGAGAGCCTTGCGCGCCGGCATCCCCGCCCGCCTCGGTGCCCGTCGCGGCATCGCCGCGACGGCGACGGAAAGGCGTGCGCAGTTTGCGGCCGCGTCCACGATTGGCGGTGGCACCATCCGCATCCGCCCCGGATACGCCGGACGGCGCCGGCCCACCGGCATCGGCGGAAAAATCCGCCTGCGCGCCGGCGTCGTCAGTGTGATGATCCCGAGGCGCGGTATCTCGCGGGCCAGCCGGGCGCGCGCCCTCCTGGCCGACCGCCGCTTCCATGCCGAAGGAACCGGTCGACCCGCTTTCGGCAGTCTCCACCGGTTTGCGCTTGCGCGCGGAACGCTTCGCCGGCGCGGACGGCTCGACTTGCCCGGCCTGGACGTCGGGGCCAGCCTGCCCTTCCAGGGGCAGCGAACCTTGCTCGCTTCCAGCGGTCACGCGAGGCCTGCGCCCGCGCGCACGAGGCGCTGTTTGCTCGACCGTTGCCTCGCCTGCCGACGGCGGCGCGGCTAAGACAGCCGGCGCGTCGCTGGCTGGGGCAGGTACGGAGGCCTCCCGTTGCGCATCGGCGGCAGGTGCCTTGGCGGGCCGCGGGGACCGTGGCTTGCGCGCGGGCTTGGCCTCGACGGCTTGCGCCTCGCCCGCCATGCCGGAAGGCACGGATTGCGGATCCACCGCAGCCGTGCCGGCCGCTTCGGCCTTGGCGCGCGACGGGCGTCGGGTGCGCGCGCGCGGCGCAGGGCTCACGTCCGCGCCCTCCGCCGGCGTGGCGCCGTCTGCGCGCGGCGACGCTGCGCCGACCGCCGTTTCACGCGGATCTATGACATCGTCCTGCACGTTCTTATTGATACTCACTGGGACTACTCCAGAATTCACTCTTTACGCGGCGCGCCAGGCGCGTCTTGTTCATTGTCGTTATCGGATGGGTCGGGAGGCACCTCTGGCGTCTCTCCCGGCGCGGGCGGCGCGATTTCGGGTGCCGGCTCCGTGGGATCGATTTCAGGGGTCCCGCCGGGCGGAACAATTTCGGGATGCTGCCCGGGAGGGAGAATCTCCGGACGATGGCCTCCGGTGTCGATGGTGTCCCGATCCGGTGCCGGGATCTCCGGCTGATGAGGCGTCGGGCCGGTGGCCGCGAGGATCTCGCGGGGAACGTCACGGCGCATATCGTCCGATTGCTGTTCAACACCGTTTTCGCGCGAACCGGTATCGGGCATTCCAGGTTCTTCGGCGCCAACCGGACCGGACGGCGCGATCTCAGGCGCCCCGCCCTGCTCCTGTCCGGCGTGCGCATGAACGGCATCCGACGCATCGTCCCGTCCGTCGAGCGTCTCAGCGCCAGGCATGTCTGTGTCTTGTTCCGCATGGTCCGCGTCGGCGGGGTCGGCATCCACAGGCTCTGCATGGCTAGCGCCGACGGAATCGGCGTCCGCCGGCTCTTCCTGATCCGTGCCGGCGAGATCGGCGTCCGCCGGCTCTCCCTGAAGCGCGTCCGGATCGGTTTCCGCCGGTTCCGCATGACTCGTGCCGGGAAGGTCGGTGGTCGCCGCGCCGCTCGCAGCCTTGGCGGAGTCGTCCTGCCCCTCGCCGTCGCCCCCGCCGGCATTGGCGCCGGTAAGATCCAGCCCCTCGAGCGCTGCCATGGCGCCGCCAGCTTCGAGCGGCGGCAACTCGTCCAACGCCCGCAGGCCCAGGTCGTCCAGGAACTGGCGTGTGGTGCCGAACAGTGCAGGACGTCCGGGGGCGTCCCGATGACCGATGACTTCGATCCAGCCCCGGTCTTCCAGTGCCTTCACGATCTGCGAGGAGACGGTCACGCCACGTATGTCTTCGATATCCCCGCGCGTAACCGGCTGCCGCCAGGCCACGATGGCCAGTGTTTCAAGCACTGCACGCGAATACTTGGGCGGTTTTTCCGGACTGAGGCGTTCCAGGTAGCGCTGCATGGCAGGACGACTCTGGAAACGCCAGCCGCCAGCCAGCGATGTGAGTTCCAGTCCGCGATCCTTCCACGCATCCTGCAGCGCTTCGAGCAAGCCATCCAGGCGGGCGTTGTCCACGCCGTCGTCCTCGGAAAACAGCCTGCGCAGCTCCGCACGCGGCATGGGCTGCGGCGCGCACAGCAGTGCCGTTTCTATCACCAGTGTTGCCTCGCTATCGTTCATCGATATGTTCAATTCATCGTGGTAAGTAAGGCCCTGGCTTGCCAAGGCTGAAAAACTGAAGTAATATCTCTTTCTCCAGACGCGGGGTGGAGCAGTCTGGCAGCTCGTCGGGCTCATAACCCGAAGGTCGTAGGTTCAAATCCTGCCCCCGCAACCAAACAGCAAACAGATCAGGCTTGGCGAATCCGCCAAGCCTTTTTTGTTTTGTCGATGAAAACGACGAAGCCCGGCTCGACGACGCAACCTGGCTGGGCGACATATCCGAAGAACGCGCCCTCGCCCGCGCCACATGCGCGCGCAGGCGTCCATGCGCATCCGGCGCCGGACACGCGCGGCTCTGCCGCGCGGCACAGGCCTGCACGACACTGACACACGTCTGTGCGAAAGCAGCCGCGGACTGCGGCTCGAACCAGAAAAACGCTTGCAAAAAAACCTCGGCCAATAAGGCTGGTCTGCGATACCCATGCGGCGCTCGGGCATGCGTAAAGCAACCACGAACCGCAAATGCCGAAAAGGAACGATATGGCAATGGACGACGGGCGGACAGTATCCGCGCACCCCTGACGGGGAATACCTGGCGCGGCGCCGATAAAGATTGAACTGAGCCGTCCGGCATGACCCCGGGATTATCGGAGCGTCTTTTTATTGCCGATTAAACCTGCGTGACGACGGAAAGGCGAAGGCGGGTGAAAAATACGCGAACCACCCGAAACGGCCTGCCTGGGGCATGCCCATCTTTGGCCGTCTGTAATCAAGCCGCACCGCCTGCAGGAACCTACAAATTATACCCACATTAACGGTTCCATAGGGAAAAAACGCGACACGCCATTGACACGGCCCTATCGGCAGGCCCCGGGGATTCGAGCGGCCTGCTCAGCCACCGCCCAATTGCCCTAGTCCGAGGTGCAAGCGAACCCGCTTGTCCAGTTCTTCCGCCGCCAGGCCGCGGGCGATGAAGACGAGCCGCGCCTCCGGCTCGCCCTCCGGCTCGCCCTCCGGCCATTCGGATAGCGCCACGAAGGGATATAGCTGGTCGTGCACGGCATGCACGGCACTGGGCGCCATATCGCCTTCGAAACGGACCAGTCCTTTCATGCGCAGCAGCGATGCGCCCAATTCGGCTTGCAAGGCCGACATCCCGCGCAGGAATGCGGCGCGCGATACCGATGCCGGCAACGTCAGAACGGCCACGGCGACATCATGCGCCCCTCCCGCCGGCGCGGCACCGCGGCCGCCAAGCCAGCCGCCACGGGTATAGCGCCCCAACCACGGCGTGCCGTCCGGCGCGGCGGACGCCTGGCCTCGATATAGCCGCTGCGCCAGCAAGGCCGACGGCAGCGGACCTTGAGGATCCAGCACATGGATATGCGCGGCCGGGTTCAGGCGCAGCACCGCGTTGCTGGCGTCGCTGACCTGGGCAGGCGATACCAGGTCGGACTTGCTGATGGCGATGTCGTCGGCCAGGGCCAGTTGCTGGGCGGCATCGGGTTCGGACGCGATCTGCCCGATCACGCGCTGCGCATCGGCAACCGCGATGGTGCCTTCATAAACGTAGCGCTCGGCCAGGAAGTGTTCATGGCGCAGGGTGAACAGGACTGGCGCCGGGCTGGCCAGGCCGCTGGTTTCGATGAGCACATGGCGAAACGGCTGGATCGCGCGGCGCAGGGCCAGCAGGAAAAGATCGCGCAAGGTATCGGCCAGGCCGCCGCGCACCATGCAGCAGATGCAACCGCCCTCCACCACCCTGACGTTGTCCGCCACATGGCGGACCAGATGGTGGTCGATGCCGATGCTGCCGAACTCGTTGATCACCACCGCGGATTGCGCGAAACGCGGCTCGCGCACCAGGCGGTTCAGCAGCGCCGTTTTGCCGCTGCCAAGGAAACCGGTCAGCACCGTGACGCCGATACGGGCGTCCGCAGGACCTTGGGACGACATCACGGACAAAGCGCGACCGCGTTCACTTCGATCAGGGCACCATAGTGCAACGCGGTAGTGGGCACGACGGTGCGTGCGGGCCGCGCGGCGCCCATGACGGATTCATATACCGCGTTGACCTCCGCCCATAGCGCCACATCCGGGATGAAGATTTGCACGCTGACCAGGTTCTCCAGGGTGGTCCCGGCTCCATCCAGGATCGCCTGCAGGTTCTCCAGGCACTGCCTGGCCTGCGCCGCGATGCCGTCGGGCAGGATGCGCTTCGAACCCGGAGGGAACGGCAACTGCCCCGAGACGAAGACAAAGCCGTTGGCCTTGATGGCTTGCGAGTAATGGCCGGCCGGTAAAGGCGCGGCGGCGGTTTCGATACGTTCGATCATGGTCGCCATGAGTGGGATAAGTCGTATGGCCATCATACCGTTTTCGTCCGGACGGACCGTGCCGGGTCCCCCACCGGCTGCCATCGCGATTCGAGATGGTGGTTTTCCCAAAAACCACGCCGGGGCCGCGCATCCGCATGCATCATTAGTCGCCGCGATGCCTGCCATCGCGGCTAAAACCAAGAAAGGAGACAAAACATGAAGACGCTGTTGGCGGCTGCGCTTGGCGCCGCCGCGATCGTGTGCGGCACGGCCGCGGCACAATCGAAGACGCCCCCCGAAAAAAAGGAAGTGCACATCGGCGCGGCGTCCACGGGTATCACCTACCTGCCCGCCATCATCGCGAAGCAATTGGGCTACTTCCGCGACGAAGGACTGGACGTGACCATCGCGGCGTTTTCCGGCGGATCGAAAGCGCTGGAATCGATGCTGGGCGGAAGCACCGATATGACCGCGGGCGCGTACTCCAACACGCTGACCATGGCGACCAAGGGCCAGAAACTGGTCACCATCGCGGCGCAGGTGGTGTGCCCGGGATGGGTCTTCGGCGTATCCAAAAAGAATTTCGACAAAGTGAAATCGCCCGCCGACCTCAAAGGCATGCGGGTGGGCGTCAGCGCGCCCGGTTCCAGCACGCACATGGTAGTCAACTACATCCTGCACAAGGCCGGGCTGAAGCCGGACGACGTATCCATCATCGGCGTGGGCCAGGCCGCCGGCGCGGTCGCGGCGGTGCGCGCGGGCCAGATCGATGCGCTGATCGTGAACGACCCCGTCGCCACCGTGCTGGTGGACGGCGGCGACCTGAAGCCGCTGGCGGAGATGCGGACGGCCGATGGCAATAAGCAGGTCTTCGGCTCGGACTACCCCGAGTCCAGCATCTACGCCACCAAGGCCTTCGTGGACAAGAACCCACGCACCGTACAAGCGGTCGCCGATGCCATCGTACGCGCCGAACATTGGCTGGCGAAGGCAACCCCGCAGCAAGTGGTCGCCACGGTGCCCGCGGAATACCTGGTCGACAACAAGGACCTGTACGCCAAGTCCTTCGAGAACAGCCGCCGCTGCCTGTCCCGGGACGGCGTAATCGCGGACGAGGGCGCGCGCACGGTACGCGACGTACTGGCCGCCTTCGATCCATCCATCGCCTCCGCGCATATCGACCTGGCGGCAACCTACGACAACCGCTACGTCAAGAAGGCCGGAGAAACCGTGCGATGAGAGGAGCCATGCTGCGCAGTATCGACGACCCCATGCATCGGACGTGCCAGGAGACGGCAACGGCGCGGGAAGCCCTGCATTTCGACGGTGTGACATGCACCTTTGCCAGCAACGAGGGCCATGGGCAGACCTACACCGCGGTACGCGACGTCAACCTGGCAATCCGCGATGGCGAGTTCGTCTCGGTGGTCGGCCCCACGGGATGCGGCAAATCCACGCTGCTGAATGTGGCGGCGGGCCTGATGCGCCCGTCGGCGGGCACGCTGAGCGTGTTCGGCCAGCCGCTGATGCAGGGCTTGAACAAAGAGGCATCCTACCTGTTCCAGGTGGATGCGCTGATGCCCTGGAAGACGGCGGAGGACAACATCGCCGCCGGCCTGATATTCCACGGCATGCCCAAGGCCAGGGCGCTGGAATCCGCCCGGGAATGGCTGGAACGCGTCGGCCTGGCCGGGCATGGCAAGAAGTATCCGCACCAGATGTCGGGAGGTATGCGCAAGCGTGCCGGCCTGGCGCAGGCGCTGGTCCTGGATCCGCGCATCCTGCTGATGGACGAGCCTTTCAGCGCGCTGGACATCCAGACCCGCCACCTGATGGAAGACGAACTGCTGCGCCTGTGGTCCGCCGATCGCAAGTCGGTGATTTTCGTCACGCATGATCTGGAAGAAGCAATTTCGCTGTCGGACCGCGTGATCGTCCTGTCCGCCGGTCCGGGCACGCGCCCCATCGCGGAGTTCGAGATCGACCTGGAACGACCGCGCGAAGTCGCGGAGATCCGCATGACCCAACGCTTCCTGCAACTGCACACCGAGATATGGGAAGTACTCCGAGGGGAGGTATTGAAAAGCTATGCCAGCGCTCGCTCTTGATCCACGCAATCGCATCCTGGTGCTGTCCACCCGCCTGCTGCTGCTCGCGGGCGCGATCTTCCTGTGGTGGCTGGGTACCAACCGGCAATGGCTGTCGCCCTTTTTCTTCGGGGATCCCGTCGGGGTAGCGCAGCGCATCGTTACCTGGTTCGCCAGCGGTTCGATTTTCATCCACCTGTACACCACGCTGATCGAAACGCTGCTGGCCTTCATCATCGGCACCGTCCTGGGCCTGGCTTGCGGACTATGGCTGGCGCTGAATCCCTTCCTGGCCGTAGTCACCGACCCGTTCATCAAGGCCTTCAACTCGATGCCGCGGCTGATCTTCGCGCCCATCTTCGCGCTGTGGTTCGGGCTGGGCATCTGGTCGAAGATCGCCCTGGGCGTCACGCTGGTGTTCTTCGTCGTCTTCTTCAACGTCTTCCAGGGCGTGCGGGAAGTCAGCCCGGCCGTGCTGTCCAACACGCGCATGCTGGGCGCGAGCTCGCGCCAGCTGATGCGGCATGTCTACATGCCGTCGGCGATGAGCTGGGTGTTTTCCAGCCTGCACAACGCGGTGGGCATCGCATTCGTGGGCAGCGTCGTAGGCGAGTACCTGGGGTCCGAGAAAGGCGTCGGCTACCTCATCCTGCTGGCCGAAGGCGTCTTCGATATCAATGCGGTGATCGCGGGCATCCTGCTGTTGACCGTGTTCGCGCTCGTGCTGGACACCGCCGTGTCGCTGTTCGAGGATCACTTCATGCGCTGGCGTCCCGTGGCCGGCCAGACGGTCGCGGCCAGTGCCTGACCAATTCTTCATCGCATTGAAAAACGCAATAAAAGGAACTGCATCTTGCAAACGAATTCAATCAATCTGAAAGACCGCGTCGCGGTGGTGACGGGCGGCGCGCAAGGCATCGGCCTGACGGTGGCGCGCCGCTTCCTGGATTCCGGCGCGCGCGTCGTCCTGTGGGACGTGAACACCGGCCTGCTGGCGAAAGTCAAAAAAGAACTCGGCGCGGAAGGCCACGGCGTTCATACCGAAGCCGTGGACATCGCCGACTACGCCAGCGTCGAAGCCGGCGTGGCGGGTACGCTGCGCGCGATGGGAAAGCTGGACATCCTGATCAACAACGCCGCCATTATCGGGCCCAACACCACCGTGGCGGAATATCCGCTGGACCAGTGGCGCAAGGTCATCGATGTCGACGTCAACGGCACGTTCTACTGCTGCCGCGCCGTCGCGCCCGTCATGATCGCGCAGAAGTACGGCCGCATCGTCAATGTGGCGTCGATCGCCGGCAAGGAAGGCAACCCCAACGCGGCGGCGTACAGCTCCGCCAAGGCCGCGGTGATCGCGCTGACCAAGTCGCTGGGCAAGGAACTGGCTACCCACGATATCGCCGTCAATTGCGTGACGCCGGCGGTGGCGCGCACACCCGGCGCGATGGAGCAGTCGCCCGAGCATATCGCCTACATGCTCAGCAAGATTCCACGTGGCCGTTTCCTTGAATTGCACGAAGCGGCGTCGATGATCGCCTGGCTGGTCAGCGAGGAAAACTCATTCACGACGGGCGCGGTTTTCGATCTGTCCGGTGGACGCGCCACGTACTGAGAACGGCACGAAGCACAGACAGGGCTTTCTCCTGGATGGCACCGGCCATCCGGCATTTCACACGCATAAGGAAGTTGAAGATGAAGTTGCTACGCTACGGCGCCAAGGGTCAGGAAAAACCGGGGCTGCTCGACGCGCAGGGCCGTATACGCGACCTGTCCGGTCATATCGCCGACGTCGACGCGGCCACACTGTTGCCGGAAACGCTGGATCGGCTGAAAACGATCGACCCCGCCACCCTGCCGCCGGTTCCCGGCACGCCGCGCCTGGGTCCCTGCGTGACGGGCACCGGCAAGTTCATCTGCATCGGGTTGAACTACTCCGACCACGCCGCCGAGACCGGCGCGACGGTACCGCCCGAACCGATTATCTTCATGAAGGCGACCAGCGCCATCACCGGCCCCAACGATCCGATCGAAATTCCGCGCGGCTCGGAAAAGACCGACTGGGAAGTCGAGCTTGGCGTGGTCATCGGCAAACCCGCCAAGTACGTGGCCGAAAGCGATGCCATGGCGCATGTGGCCGGCTATTGCCTGATCAACGATGTGTCGGAACGTGCGTTCCAGGCGGAACGCCAGGGCCAGTGGACCAAGGGCAAATCGGCCGACACCTTCGGCCCCATCGGTCCATGGCTGGTCACCCCCGACGAGATTGCCGACCCGCAAGCCCTGTCGATGTGGCTGGAAGTGAACGGCCATCGATACCAGAACGGCAGCTCCGCGACCATGGTGTACGGCGTGCGCTACCTGGTGTCGTACCTCTCGCAGTTCATGTCGCTGCAGCCGGGAGACATCATCTCGACGGGCACGCCCCCCGGGGTCGGCCTGGGCCAGAACCCGCAGGTGTACCTGAAGCGCGGCGATGTCGTGACCCTGGGCATAGAAGGCCTGGGCACGCAGCGCCAGGATGTCGTCCAAGGATAAGAAGAACGGCGCGGCGCCTCGCCGCGCCGGACATACCAGGAGGAGAACAACATGATGATGCGTTACGCCACCGCCGCGGTTTCCCTTGCATTGCTTGCCGGCACGCCGCTGGCCGCGCGGGCCCAGGGTGCCCCTGAAAAGCCCAAGCTGCACCTGGCGGCCGCCGGTGTCGGCTTTCCCTATCTGCCTTTCGTCATCGCCAGCAGCCGCGGCTACTTCAAGCAGGCGGGGCTGGACGTCGAGATCGGCGTCTACAGCGGCGGCGCCAAGGCCTTGCAGGCCTTGCTGGGCGGCAGCGCCGACTTTGTCGCCGGTGCCTATTCGAACACCATCACCATGGCGGTAAGAGGCCAGAAACTGGTGTCCTTCGCCATCCAGGCGAATTGCCCGGGCTTCGTGTTCGGGGTCACCAAGGCCAGCCATGACAGGATCAAGTCGTATGCCGACCTGAAAGGCAAGCGCATCGGCGTCAGCTCGCCGGGGTCCAGCTTCCATATGGGCACCAACTATTTGCTGAGCCGGGCCGGTGTCAAACCTGATGAAGTGTCCATCATCGGCGTCGGATCGTCCTCCGGCGCGGTGGCCGCCGCGCGCAGCGGACAGGTGGATGCCATGATGTCCAACGATCCGGTGGCGACCATCCTGCAGGACAGCGGCGATCTGTTCCCGCTGGCAGCGATGCGCAGCCCCGAAGCGACGCGCCAGGCCTTGGGCGGCAACTATCCGGAAGCCGCGGTGTATTCCACCAAGGCCTTCGTCGACAGGTACCCCAACACAGTCCAGGCCATCGCCGCCGCCATCGTGCATGCGGAGCAATGGCTGGCGCAGGCCACGCCGGAGCAGGTTGCCGCGGCCGTGCCGCCGGAGTACGCGCTGGCCGACAAGGAAGTGTTCGCGCAGGCCTTCGCCAATATGCGCGCCTGCCTGTCGCACGATGGTGTGATGACCGACGAGGCCGCCAAGACCGTGCGCAACGTATTGGCCGCCTTCGACCCGCAGATCGCGGCGGCCAGGATCGATCTGGATGCGACCTACGACAACCGTTATGTCCAGAAGGTACCCAAGCAGCAATGAACCCCGACACAGCGATGCAGGATTTCAAGGTCCTGGCGACCGGATTGCTTTTTCCGGAAGGGCCGGTGGCGCGCGATGACGGCTCGGTCGTGCTGGTGGAGATCCAGCGCGAAACGATCAGCCGCGTCGCGCCGGACGGCGGCGTGGAAGTGCTGGTCGAAACAGGCGGCGGACCCAACGGCCTGGCCGTCGGGCCGGATGGCGCCTTCTACGTGGCCAATAACGGCGGCTTCCTGTTCCAGACGATCGCCGGCTACAACCGCACGCGCGCCGGCATGCATCCGGACTACACCAGCGGCCGCATCGAGCGTTACGACCCGCGCACCGGCGAGCTGCGCACGCTGTACGACCGCTGCGGCGACGCGCCGCTGTGCGGCCCGAACGACCTGGTCTTCGACAGCCAGGGCGGTTTCTATTTCACCGACTTCGGCAAGAACCGCACGCGGGATCGTGACCATGCAGGCCTGTACTACGCCCTGGCGGACGGATCGATGATCGTCGAAGTCGCGTATCCGCTGACCACTGCCAATGGCGTCGGCCTGTCGCCGGACGAAAAGGCGGTGTACGTATCCGAAACCGAAACCGGCCGCGTCTGGGCCTTCGACCTGGACGCGCCGGGCAGGCCGCGCAAACACCCCTTCCCTTCGCCCAACGGCGGTCGCCTGATATGCACGCTGCCGGGCTACCAGCGGCTGGACAGCATGGCGGTGGACGTGCACGGCAACATCTGCGTGGGCACCTTGATTACCGGCTGCATCACGGTGATCGCGCCATCCGGCGAAATCCTGCGCCAGGTGATGCTGCCGGATCCCATGGTCACCAATATCTGCTTCGGCGGGCCGGACCGCAGGACGGCGTACATCACCCTATCGGGAACCGGCCAATTGATCTCCATGCCGTGGCCGGACCAGGGTCTGGCCCTGCCTTACGGCTGACGACGCTTCGCCTGGCCTTCGCTATGTTCGCCCAGGTGCTTGAGCAGCAGCTGCACCGGGGCCGGCAGGGACTCCGCATCGCGCACGCAGATTTTCCAGTGACGCATGGCCCAGTCCTCGTCCAGGGGAACAGCGACCAGCGGCCCGGAAGCCACATAGCGCGCCGCGTGGTGTTCCGATACCAGCGCGATACCCAGCCCGGCTTCGACCATGCTGCGCGCCGGCTCGAAACCGTTGACGCGGATGCGAAAGCGCAAGGGAAAATCCAGATCGGCGGCGGCGCGCAAAACCAGGGAATTCAGGTAACTGCCCGGCTGCGGCCCCACCAGCTCGTATTCGGCGACCTGCTGGAAAGTCACCTTGCGCGCCTTGGCCAGCACGTGGTCCGAGGTCATTATGACGACGAGACGGTCGCTATGGTACGGATAGACGCGCAGGCCGGGCACCAGCGCGTTGCCGCCGAAAATACCGATATCGGCCGCGTTCTCCGCGACCGCGCGCACCACTTCGGGGCTAAGGCTTTCCTGCAGATCGATACGCAAGGCAGGATGCAGCGCCAGGAAGTCGCGGATATCGTTCGCCAGATACTGCACGATGGTCGACAGGCTGGCATGCAGCCGTATCTGGCCGCGCAGGCCTTCGGCATGGTCGAACAGCTCGCTTTCCATCTGCGCCAGGTCGCGCAGGATGACGCGCGCGTGGTTAAGCAGCGAATGCGCGGCCGGCGTCAGTTCCAGGCCCTTGTTGCTGCGCAGGAAAAGCGGCGTGTGCAGCATGTCTTCCATCTGGGAGATGCGCTTGCTGACCGCGGACGGCGCGATGCTCTCGGCATCGGCCGCGCGTGAAATATTCAAGTGCTCGCAGACCGCGACGAACAGTTTGAGCGACAACAGGTCGAACCGCATCAGCCTCCTCCAGAGCCGGGACGCGCCGACGCCCACGGATAACCGGCATGGTGCCGGGCCCCGCCGGTAGTTCTTGCACGGGCGTGTAATCCTGGCGGCCCCTGCCGCCGCAGGGGCCCGGCTTCCCGGGACGCAGGGGCCGCCGGACCGGCCGGCGACGGCCGCCACATGGCGTCAGCACTATACAACGCGAGGCGGGAATGGTATTCCAACGTCCGGGAGTAGTCGCTGACCATAGGACGGCTAGACGCGGCCGTCGACACGACCCTACGGATAAGAGCGCCATCCCTGTGCATTCCCCCCTGGAGAAAGCGGGAGTGGCGGCGCGCGGTTTGCTGCCGCACCCGGTTTCTACAGTCCACGGAGTCGCGCCATGGAGCAGCATGAGCTATACATTGATCTGCGCAAGACAGACCTGCTGATAGCCGAATGCCGCCATCAACTGGAGTGCCAGCACCGGTTGATCGCCAGCCTGAAGCTGCAACGCGCTTTGGCGTGGCGCGAAAAACTGCAAGCGCGGGCGATGGAAAAGCGGATATCGGCGCTGTGCCTGCATCGCGACGCGCTGATCCGCGCGGCCGCCGCGATGCAGCGGCACATGGCGGACGGATCCGCGCGGGAATGATGGAGTCAGCAGGCCTGCCGGCTCGGCACGCCGGTCAACGTCCTGGCGCGGCGGCGCTGCAGCGTCACGGCGATCAGCCACAAGGGCATGCTGGCGATGGCCAGCATGCTGCCCACCCATCCGGTCGATGTCCATCCATAACCCGCCGCGATCGCCAGGCCGCCCAGGAAGGGACCCAGCGCGTTTGCGGTATTGAAGGCGGAATGATTCAAGGCCGCCGCCAGTCCCTGGGCATCTTCGGCCACGTCCATCAGGCGCGTCTGCAAGACCGTCGCCAGCGCGCCGCCGAGGCCGATCAGGAAGACACTGAGCATGATCAGCCACAGGTTGGCCGCCATCAGCGGAAACAGCGCCAGCACTGCGGCGGTCCATAACAGCAACAGCCCGGCAGTGCGCATGATGGCACGGTCGGCATAGAGCGGAATCACCATGTTGCCCACCGTCAGTCCCACGCCGAAGACGCTCAGGACCAGCGGCGCGGCGGCGGCCGACACATGCGTCACGGCAGCGAGCGTATCGGCCAGATAGGTGTAGACGGCGAACAAGCCGCCGAAGCCGACCGCACCGATGCCCAGCGTCAGCCAGACCTGCGAACGCCGTAGCGCGCTGAGTTCGCGCAGGGGACTGGATGCCGGATCGGCGGGCGTGTGCGGGGCGAACAGGCGCACACTGGTCATGGTCAATACCGCCAGCAGCGAGACCAGCGCGAAACTCCAGCGCCAGCCCACGGCCTGCCCCAGCCAGTTGGCAAGCGGCACGCCGACGATGGTGGCGAAGGTCAGTCCCAGGAAGACCCGCCCGACCGCCACCGTGCGGCGGTTCGCGGGCACCAGCGAACTCGCGACCAGCGAGGCGATGCCGAAATACGCGCCATGCGGCAAGCCGCTGAGGAAACGCGCGGCCAGCATCGCATGGTAGTTGGGCGCCACGGCGCTCAAGCCGTTGCCGATGGCGAACAGGGCCATCAACAGGATCAGCAGCGTGCGCCGCGGCAACCTGGCGCCCAGTACCGCGAGCACGGGTGCCCCGACCACGACGCCCAGGGCATAGGCGCTGATGACGTGTCCGGCCGTCGGCGCATCGATATGCAGGCTGTCGGCGAACGACGGCAACAGGCTCATGGTGGCGAACTCGGTCGTCCCGATCGCGAAACTGCCCACGGCAAGGGCGAGAAGAACGAGGCCGAACCGGTGAGGCACGGCAGGCTGGTCGGTCATGGGGTGTCCAGGGAAGCAAGGATGAAAATGCTGCAGCGCAGCGCGCTATTGTACGCACGGCCGATGCCGATGAAGCAAAGACGATCCGTTGCGACTTTTGCCGAATCGCGGTTTGTTTTGCGGTTTCGCGTCTGAAGTTGTTTCGTCCCGATAGCTGCCATATTCTTGGCGCTGCTTATTTCCGGGGCATCCCGCCCCGCTGGAGCGCCGCGATGATAAGTCCCGACCAGTTGACTGCCCTGGTAAGCGAAATCTTCGATCCGCGCGTCGCGGATCCTGATGATCCGAAGGCCGGCAAATGCCGGGGATTCCTGATCGGCGTCACCCTCGATAAAGCGCGCTACTTTTTCTGCATTGGCGACATCATCCTGCACAGCGGCAAACCGCTGCCCAAGTACCAGGACATCGTTTTCTTCATCGGATCGAATAGCAAGATCTTCACCGCCACTTTGCTGCCGCTGGCCGCGTCCGGGGCGAAAAACCCCGTCGGCCCCCAAACGCCGGTGGAGGATCTGCTGCCGGCCAATGTCACGTTCAACCAACCGAACGGTCAGGTCCTGCTGTGGCACCTGGCCACGCATAGCGCGGGCTTCCCCACGCCGGTATGCGGCCCGCGTCCGCGCTTCGGCGATTACCCGTTTACGTCGCTGGGGCAGTTCCTGGCCGACTTCCAGCCCCCCTATCCTCCGGGCCAGTACTGGCAATACAGCAATCCGGCATTCGCGCTGCTGGGCGATGTGCTGTCGCACGCCTATCAATCGGACGGCCGGAGCACCTACTGGGATGCGACTTACAAGCAGTGGCCGTCCCTTGTCGTGCAGCAGATCACCCGGCCCTTGGGCATGGACAAAACCCAGGTGGGCTACGCCGAGCGTGCCGATGTCATCGCGCAGGGCTACAACTACACCGACCATGGCGGCACATACGCATATACGCCGGTCGATCCGCCAACTTGGTCACTCCAATCCGCCGGCCTGGGCGCCGGTGCGCTGTCCTCCACCCTCGATGACATGCTTGCGTTCCTCGAGGCGCAGATCGATCCTCCGGCGGGCGATCTCGGCGACGCGATCACGGCCACGCAGGAGCCCTGGCCATCGTCGGACGCCTTGTCGATGGGGCTGGGCTGGCAACGGTCCGACGACTACTTCGACAAGAACGGCGAGCTGGCCGGCTACAACACCTATATGGCATTCGACCCGGGCGCGAAGGTCGGCGTTTTCGTCTTCGGGAATACGGACCGGGGCGCGGCCGGCGCGGCGGTGGACGGCGGCGGGCGCATCCTGCTGGGCAAGATACGCGGCACGCCCGCGCAGCGCTCGGTGTTCCCCAAGCCACCGACCACGCCCGAATGTCCCAATTGATACCCGTCGAGATGTCCGCACGCCGCCTGGCGGCGACCTGCCTGACCGTACACGGCAACAAGGAGACCCCATGACGCAATCACGACAAGCGCCCGTATTCCAGGCGAGCGCATTGCCCGCGCATCTTTTGACCCGACCGGCCGGCCTCGCGGATGCGGGTCAGATACTGCGCGTCACCCTGCGATTGCATCCGCGCGGCGGCGATCAGGCAGTATTCGACCGCGCCATGAGGCTCGGCAAGGAACATCCCATGGGGCGACGATTCCTCGACCCGCAGGGTTTGGCCGCGGAATTCGGCCCGCCACCGGAAGCGCTGGATGCGGTCCGTGCCTTCTGTAGCGAACACGGCTTCGTCCTGGATCGCGTGGCGCTGGGCAGTTTGTTCGCCACCGTGGTCGGCAAGGCTGGCGACCTGGCGCGCGCCTTTGGCGTCCAGTTGTCCATGTATCAGCATGAGGGCCGCGTATTCAGAGGGTATGCGGGCACGCTGGAACTGCCCGCCACGTTGACCCCGCATGTCGCCGCGGTCCTGGGGCTGGACGAAATTTCATCCCTGGTATCCCGGCAGACCGACAAGATTCCGTGCGAAGTCAGCATGGAAACCATGGCGAGCAATCCGCCCATCACCGTGGCGGACCAGTACTACCAGTATCCGACCCTGTTCACGGGCGCGGGCGCGACAGTCGCATTCATCGAGGACTATCTGGTTCTCGACACCAGGAACATCGACGCGTTTTTCTCCAGTCTCGGACTAACGGTAAAGGTCGAAGTGATACGGCCGATGGAGGAAATGGACGAGCCGTTCTGCGAGACGACCATCCTGCCACCGACGGACGATGGCGAGGCCATGCTCGACATCAAACTGGCCGGGGCCGTCGCACCGGGGGCCACGCTGGTCGTCTACGGCCAGGCGGCAAGCTACGGATACAGCTGCGACCCCTGGATCGATTCGCTGATGGCCGCGCTGGACCGGCCGGCCTTTCCCTGCCATGTCATGTCCATCAGCCTCGGTACTCCCGAATCGGATTGGGCCGTCCAGACCGCGCAAAGCGTGCATCTGCTTTTCGCGATCGCTGGCCTGCAAGGCGTGACCGTATGCGTGTCCTCGGGCGATTACGGTGCGTTGGGCAATCCCAGCGGCCATTACGAGCAGAACTGCGCTTTTCCGGCCACCTCGCCTTTTTCGCTGGCGTGCGGCGGCACGGAGCTCCTGCTCGACAACGAACGCGAGCTGCAGGGAGAGGTCGTGTGGAACGAACTCGGGCAGGCGTACCAGAAATGCGCGACCGGCGGCGGACTCAGTACGCTCTTCGATGTTCCCGATTACCAGGAGGGATTATCGCTGCCGGATTCGTTCAACACGGACAGGTTGGCCGGGCGCGGCATTCCGGACGTCGCGGGCAACGCCGCGGTATCGAGCGGCTACGCGCTCGACCCGGATAACACCGGCAATTTCTACGGAACCAGCGCGGCGGCGCCCATGTGGGCGGCCTTGTTCGCCCGCCTGATCGAAGGCAATGGCGGAAAACCGCTGGGCTTCCTGAACCCGTGGCTATATGCGTGCCAGCTTTACGCCCGGGCGGCCCTGTGCAAGCCCATCACCGAGGGCAATAACGGCGCGCCGAACAGCGATGTTTCGTTCTCTGCTCAGGCCGGCGTCCCATGGAATGCCTGCTGCGGACTGGGATCGCCACTCGGCTCGAATATCGCCAAGGCGTTGGGAATAGGCGCGTCCACGGCATGACACCGTCACGGCCGGTGGGCGGGGACCATGCGTGCCTGCACAGCAGTCGACCTCCCGCGCACGCGCCGCTCTTGCGTTATGCTGCATTGACCAACCATACCGACGGTGTCAGGAGGTGCGTATGTATCCCCGCAAAAGGTTTCTTTCCCTGGCTGCCTCATGCGCGCTGGGCATGTTGCTGCTGGGCTGCGCCAATGATGGACGCTTCGACCATCCCGGCCCGCCGCACCCCGGCGCCGCCAATCCGTGGGCGAGCGATCGCGGCTGGGGACCCGGACCGAATTATCCGGCGACGGGTAGGTGATCAATCCGCGGATCGTCTCGACAAAAACCGCCGATCAGGGCGGTGCGCGCATAAAGAAAAAACCGCCAGCTTGGGCGGTTTTAACTACTTTTTTACTGCTTGATTCTCTAACGAATTTGGCTCCCCGAGCTGGGCTCGAACCAGCGACCTGCGGATTAACAGTCCGTCGCTCTACCGACTGAGCTATCGGGGATCTGTTAGAGAAGCGAGACTATATCATGATTTTTTTGGGCAGTGCAAATCCCACTTCTCTCGTCGTTATGTGCGCGGCGCGTCGCGCTTGATCCTGATGAAAAACAGCACCAGCAAGGCCGCGCAGAGCTCCATCAGGCCGACGCTATACAGGCCCGAAGCGAGGCTGCCGGTCTTGTCCTTGAGCCAGCCCATCAGGTACGGTGCGGCAAAGCCGGCAAGGTTGCCGACGGAGTTGATCAGCGCGATGCCGCCCGCCGCGGCGGTGCCGGTAAGGAAGGCAGCAGGCAGCGACCAGAACACCGGGAAGGCGGCCAGGATGCCGATGGCGGCGAAGGAGAGCGCATACATCGCCGCGACCGGACTGCCCAGGAAATAGCCCGTCAATACCAGGCCGATGGCCGCGGCCAGGCTGGCCAGCACGCTATGCATGCGGCGTTCGCCGGTGCGGTCGGAATGGATGCCGTTCATCACCATGGCGACGGTGCCCAGGATGAAGGGAATCGCCGATACCAGGCCGATGTGGAAGTTGCCCTGCACGCCCAGTTCCTTGATGATGGACGGCGTCCAGAACGCGATGGTGGCATTGCCGCTGACGATGCAGAAATAGATCAGCGCGCACAGCCATACCCGCCCGTTGAAGGCTTCGCGCAGCGACGAATGCTTGGCCGGGTCGCGCCGGTCCGCCTCCAGGTCGCGTGCCACGATCGCGCGTTCGCTGTCATTCAGCCACTTGGCGTCGGCGGGCTTTTCGGGCAACCAGGCCAGCACGGCGAAACCGGCCAGCACGGAAGGAATGCCTTCGATCAGGAACAGCCATTGCCAGTTGGCCAATCCTTCGACATTGGACATGACGCTCATGACGAAGCCGGCGACCGGGCCGCCGACCACACCGGCGATGGCGAACGAGGTCATGAAATACCCGTTGATCCGGGCGCGGCGATCCGACGGGAACCAGTACGTCAGGTACAGCACCACGCCGGGAAAGAAGCCGGCCTCGAATACGCCCAGCAGGAAGCGCATCACGTAGAACTGCGTGGGCGTCTTGACGAAAATCATCGCCATGGAAGCCAGCCCCCACAGGATGGTGATGCGCGCCAGGGTCCGGCGCGCGCCGATTTTCTCCAGCAGCAGATTGCTGGGCACTTCGAACAGGAAGTAGCCGATGAAGAAAATGCCGGCGCCCAGGCCATAGACCGTTTCGCTGAACTGCAGATCCTGCAGCATCTGCAGCTTGGCGAAGCCGATATTGACGCGGTCTATCCACGCCAGCACGAACAGGAAAACCAGGAAGGGGATCAGGCGCGTGGCGATCTTTCGATACGCGAGCGTGCGCTCCGCCGGAAACGGCGCGGAGGCCCCACCCTGCGCCGGGGTAACGGTGGACGACATGGAAATGCTCCGTGAGTGAACGAGTGGATAGCCCCGCCCCGCGGCGGGGATGATGTTGATTCAGTTCAAGGCAGGTTCGATCGCGCCCGCCACCTGGAGGATGCGCGCGTCCGCACCCCGAAGTCCGCAGACCGCCAGGCCGATGCCGGGCTGCCCCGTCGGCAGCGACACGCCGCAGCCATCCAGGAAATTGATCACGCTGGTATTGCGCAGGACCAGTGCATTGGTCGCGAAGAACGCCTCGTCCGTGCCCAGGTCGTCGACGCGCGGCGGCGGCACGGCGACGGTCGGCATCAGCCATGCATCGGCATCCCGCAGGCGGTCCGCGGCCACCGCCATCAGCCGCGCGCGCTCGTCGAAGAGGGTGATGTAGTCGGCCGCGGACTGTTTCTCGCCGCGGCGGATGCGCATGGCCACCCGCTGGTCGTATTCCTGCCCTTTGTCCGCCAGCAGTTGCCGATGCCAATGCCAGGCTTCGGCCGCCGTGAAACCGCCGCCGCCGTTGATGGTGGGCAACTGGTGCAGCTCCGGGAATTCGAAGGGGACGATCTGCGCCCCATGCGCGGACAGGCGCGACACCGCCGATTCGAAAGCGGCCGCCACGGCGGCATCCACGCCGTCGAAGACGAAATCCCGCGTCACGTACAGACGCAATCCCTTCAAAGACGCCGGTCGCGTGTCCAGGGTGTCGCCGCTCAGGACGCGATCCAGGCTGGCGCAGCAGTCGACCGAGTTGGCCAGCGGCCCGGCGGAATCCAGGGTGCGCGACAGCGGCACGCCGCCTTGCAGCGGCACACGATGCGAGGTCGGCTTGAAACCCGTCAGGCCGCAGAAGGCAGCCGGGATACGGATGGAGCCGCCGGTATCCGTGCCGAGCGTCGCGACGGCCATGCCCTTGGCCACACTGACCGCGCCGCCCGACGTGGAGCCGCCGGCAACGCGGGATTCGTCGTGAGGTGCGCGCGGGGTGCCGTAGTGGGGATTCAAGCCCAATCCGGAAAACGCGAATTCGCTCATGTTGGTGCGACCGACCAACACCGCGCCGGCGGCGCGCAGCCGGGCCACGGCAACGGCGTCATCGGCGGCCGGGGCGGACGACGCCAGCGCGCGCGAGCCCGCCGACGTCACCTGGCCGCGCACGTCGAACAAGTCCTTGATCGAAACAGGCAGACCGGCGATGGGCGAAGGGACATTGCCCGCGCGGCGCGCGGCATCGCTGGCGCGCGCCGCCTGCAGCGCGGCATCGGCGTCGACGTGCAGATACGCCGCCCCGCCCGCCTTGCGATACGACTCGATGGCTGCCAGGCACTGTTCGACCAATTTCTCGCTGGTGGTGCGCCCGGCCTGCAGGTCGGCCTGCAATTGCTTGATGGTCTGCATGGATGGATCCTTTTCCGGCGGCGCCGGTTCAGTCGGTAACAGGCAGGACGCGCACGCGGTACGCGTGGCGCAGGCTGCGGTTCAACACGGGATCATGCAGTTCGACCTCGAACTGCTCGCCATAGCCGAGCTGGCCGATCACCGTCTGCGTACCGCAGTACATGGCGGTGCCGACCGGCAGCCCCGGCTTGCCCGCATATTTTTCCGCCAGCTCGCGCGGATCGCGCAGGCTGGTCATGGGGCCTTCCTGGTACAGCGCCCGCTGGCCGTCGCGAACCCGCCAGGTACGCGACACCAATTGATCCCAATGGCCCGCCACCTCCTCGAAACGCCACAGCTCCCGGCTGACTGGCTTGGCGCACATTTGCTTGGAGACGGTTACATCGTAGGCCTCGACCTTGCGATCGGTGTGGTCCGAACCGATGCCGACCAGCAGGCCGTCGGGCGTGGACAACAGCACGGCCTCGACCTCGCCGGAGGAATCCGCGCGCGGGACTTCGATTTCCTCGTCGGTGGTGAACAGCGATGCCGCCAGCGGGTAATAGCAGGGCACGGTCGACGGCGGTTTCACGCCGATTTCCTGCAACTCGCGGATATGGTGCTGCACGGCCGCCGCGTCGCGGCCAGCCCAGCCGGCAATGACCAGGCGGTCGATGAGGATGGCGCGGTCGCCCAGCCCGGCGACGTGGAAATTCAATTGCGGCATGGCGATAAACCTCGTTTGATGCTGCGGCCGCACGGACCGCGATGAAAGTTCGCGCCCCGGCTTCAGATGGAGCGGATGATGTTCTTGCGGAATTCGTCGATGTGGGCACGGATAGCCTCGCGCGCGCCCGGGATGTCGCGGCGCTCCAGCGCGTCCAGCACGGCCATGTGCTCGTGGTAGACGTTGGCGAGGTGTCCGGGATCCTGCAAGGACAAAAACCAGAAGCGCGCCTGCTTTTCATGCAATCCGCGCAGCAATTCGGCCAGCACGCGGTTGCGCGACGCGGCCGATATCGCGTTGTGGAACTTCAGGTCCAGCTGCATCAGCCCGTTGATGTCACGGTGCTCCAGCAGCGCGGCGGAACGCTCGACGATGTCGCGCATGGCATGGATGTCGCTGCCGTGGGCGCGTTCGGCGGCCAGCGTCACGCACAGCAGCTCGTTGCTCAGCCGGACCTCGATCATATCCAGCACTTCGTTGAGCGAGAGCGGCGCCACCAGCACGCCCTTGCGCGGCAGGATGGACACCAGGCCGTCGCTTTCCAGGCGGTGCAGCGCCTGGTGTACCGGCGTGCGGCCCAGGCCGAGCAAGGCGCCCACCTGGGATTCGTTGATGGCCTCGCCAGGGCGGAATTCGCACGAAATGATGCGCCGCTTGATCTCGGCATAGGCGAGCTCGCGCAGCGCGGCGCCGGAAGACGCACGGCTGCCCGCGGCGGGCGGCGCGGCGGTGTCCTGCCTGGGAAGCTGGATGGAATGTCGAGCCATGAATATCGATCACTAAAACGCAAGTGATAATACTCTGATATATCACACTACTCGTATCAGGGATTACCCGCGACCGCCTGCGAACGACCGCCCGCATGTCGCCGCGGCGCATGTCGGAACGGCGACCGCACCATCCGAACGGGGCCCGCCTGCGGGGCATCGGGGCACTTTCCGCGCATCCAAAAACTCTGATATGATCTCGGTCTTTTCCGGGACAGCCATCCTGGAAGCGGTTCAAGATGTCTCCGTATGACATCGTCGAATCGCCAGCGGTAAACGCAAGTAGATGTGGCGGTAGATGTGGACAGTAATTGCGCAGTCGGTTGCGCATACGGTGCGCATGCAGGGGCAACCCGGCCGCGATATCTTTCAGCCGGCATAGCTCAGTTGGTAGAGCAGCGCATTCGTAATGCGAAGGTCGTAGGTTCGACTCCTATTGCCGGCACCAGATCCGAAAAGGCCAACCCATAGGGGTTGGCCTTTTGCTTTTGCTGCCCAGCGCTTTGCGGCCCGCCTACTGCCCGGCCCGCTTGATCACGCTGACCGAACCATCCGGTTCGATGTACGCGCGGCGCACCTGCGATATGTCCTCGATGCCCTTCTGCCGCAGTTCGCTGCTCAGCTCGTCGACGGTAATGCTTTCGCGCCGCATTGCGCGTTTTTGCATCTGGCCGTCCTTCACGACGCACAGCTTGGGCGGGATAAGGAAAGGCCGCAAGGCCGGACACGCATAGGCCAGGCGGTCGATGACTACGCTCCAGAAGACGATCGTGGCGATCAGCACCATGCCGTCCGGCACCGATTTGTACTCGCCGGCCATGGCATTTTGCGCGGCGTCGGCGATCAGCACCACCACCAGCAGGTCCGCCATGCCCAGCGAGCCGACGTCCCGGCGTCCCGCCACGCGCATCAGAATAAAAATGAACCAATAGATCAACGTGCCACGGATCGCGAGTTCGGCGGGCGACATGCTGAACGCAATGATGTCTTTCCATTGAATATCCATGGGGCTTTCTCCTTGTGCGGGCGCGGCGCCTGCCATGCGCCAGCTCCGGCGCCGCGTCCGTCAGCCCATCCTTAAGCAACCTCCGAACCCGGGTCCGGAGGTTGCTCGCGCATGGGCAGGGAGGAAACCATCATGAATACCATCGAACGCGTCGCCGTATTCATGCGCGACAACGATCTGACGCTGGTAACCGCCGAATCCTGCACGGCCGGCCTGATCGCCAGCATCCTGGCCGATATACCCGGGGCAGGAGCACTGCTGGACTGCGCCTTCGTCGTCTATTCCCCGGACGCCAAGCGGCGCTGCCTGGGCCTGTCGCAACGCATCCTGGACACGCACAATCTCACCAGCGAAGCGATTGCGCGCGAAATGGCCATGGGCGCCGCCGCCCGCAGTCCCGCCAATGTGGCAATCGCCAATACCGGGCTGGCCGACGGCACGGATGACGGACTGCCCCCCGGCACACAATGCTACGCCTGGGTCTTCAAGGCCAGTCCGGCCGATGCGGCGCCGGCGGTGTACGCGGAGACGCGCAACTTCGACGGCGGCAGGCATGGCATCCGGAAAGCCGCCGCGGCCTATGCGCTGGAACGGATGCCGGCCCTGTACCGGGAATGGCGCAAGGACGGCAGGTAGCCGGCCTCATTCCCGCACCTACTCATCCGTCGGCGTTCCTTGCATCGGCGGCTCCGCCGCGCATCGCCCCCCCAGGCCGTATCGACCCACACGTCCCCGGGCATGGCCCGTCGGGCGGCCGGCGCGCTCGCATGGCCTCCCCGACCGGCCGCCCTTTCCGTCGGCCATGGGCATAACAGTTGCAGTCCGAGCGGCTCTTTGCACGGAGAGGCCGCATGAAACCCAAGACCGTCGACCCCGCATCGCGCCGGCAGGTACTGAAGGCGATTACCGTCGGGCTGCCGGCCGCCGCGCTGACGGGCAAGGTATCGGCGGCGGACGGTCAGCCGCACGATGCCGCCGCGCCTGCCGCGACTGCGGCGCAGGCGGCGGCCAACCCCACCTGGAAATTCTTCAATACCGAAGAGGCCGCCCTGATGGACGCGATCGTCGCGCGGCTGATTCCGACCGACGAGCTCGGTCCCGGCGCGCGCGAGGCGGGCGTGACGGCATACATCGATCAGCAGTTGGCCGGCGCGTGGGGCGCCGGCGACCAGTTTTATCAATCCGGGCCGTTCGCGGCGGGCACGCCGCAGCAGGGGTATCAGCTTTCGTACACACCCGCGCAGATGTTCCGCACCGGTCTGGCGCGCCTGGCGCAAGCCGTGCGGCAAAGCCGCAACGGCAAGTCCTTCGCCGAACTGGACGCCGCGGCGCAGGATGAAACGCTGACACTCATGGAAACCGGCAAGCTGGACTTTTCGCCGCTGCCCTCGGCGATCTTCTTCGCCGCGCTGATGGACACCACGGTCGAGGGATTCTTCTGCGATCCCATCCACGGCGGCAACCGCGATATGGTGGGCTGGAAGCTGGTGCAGTTTCCTGGCGCCTACGCCAGTTATTCGAACGACATCGAACGGCACGGCGTGGCCTTCGTGCGCCCCCCGGTCTCCATCGCGAACAGCCCCGTCCACGATATGAAAATGAATGGCCAGCCGGTGGCCCCGATGAAGCGGGATGCCCCGCGCGATGTGCCCCGCCCACGCAGCGATCTGGGCACCGGCGCGAAGGAGACCGCATGACCCGTACACTTCCCTCCGTGGACGTCGCCATCGTGGGCGGCGGCTGGACCGGCTCGATCATCGGCAAGGAATTGGCGGCCAACGGCCAGAAGGTCGTCATGCTGGAGCGCGGCCAGCCGCGCTGGCCTTCCCCGGATTTCCAGGGCCCCATGGTGCATGACGAGGTCAAGTACGTCCGCAGGCACGCTCTGCACCAGAACGCCGCCACGGAGACCTTCACCTTCCGGAACAATATCAACCAGACCGCTTTGCCGATGCGGCGCTGGGCGTTCGCCTATCCCGGCACGCATCTGGGCGGCGCCGGCAATCACTGGTCCGGCGCCTACTACCGCTTCGACGAAGTCGAATTCCAGCTGCGATCGCACTACACCGGCAAGTACGGCGCCAACATTTTCGATGAAGACATCACCGCGCAGGATTGGCCGGTACGCTACGAGGAACTGGAACCCTTCTACGATCGCTTCGACCGCCTGATCGGTGCCTCGGGTTTCGCGGGCAACCTGAAGGGCCGGAAGCAGGAAGGCGGAAACCCGTTCGAGCCCTGGCGTTCGAACCCCTACCCCAACCCGCCGATGAAAGTGCCCTACGCGCCGGCGCTGTTCGGCGACGCGGCACGCTCGCTGGGCTACCACCCCTACGTTCAGCCCTCGGCGTTGTGCACACGCCCATACGTCAATTCCGAAGGGCTGCATATGAACGCCTGCGTGTACTGCGGCTTCTGCTCCAACTACGGATGCGAACATTTCGCCAAGGCTTCCCCGCAGGTGTGCATCCTGCCGGTGGCGATGAAGCTGAGCAACTTCGAAGTGCGCACCGGTGCGCACGTGCTGCGCGTGGAGCTGGACCGGGACAGGAAGCGCGCGACCGGCGTGACCTACGTCGATGAAGCGGGAGAGGAAGTATTCCAGCCGGCCGAACTGGTGTTCCTGTGCGCGTTCAGCATCAACAACGTCAGGCTGCTGTTGCTTTCGAAGATCGGCAAACCCTACGACCCCAAGACCAACGAAGGCGTGGTGGGACGCAACTACACGCACCAGACCACGTCCGGCGTGGGGCTCTTTTTCGACGAGAAGACGCCGATCAATCCCTTCATGGGTGCCGGCGCCGTGGCGGTGACGATGGACGACTTCTGTACGGATAACTTCGACCATGGCCCGCAGGGCTTCGTCGGCGGCGCGTATATCCAGATCCAGGTGGTCAGCGGCACGCCAATCAGCAACCATCCCGTGCCGTCGGGTACGCCGAACTGGGGTGGCGAGTGGAAGAAGGCCGTCAAGCGCTACTACAACCACGCCATACCCATCACCATTACGGGATCGGCGCTGCCAACGCGCGGCAGCTACCTGGACCTCGACCCTACGTACAAGGATGCCTGGGGCCAGCCCCTGCTGCGCATTACCTACGACTTCCCGGACAATGACATCCGCATGTCGCGCTTCGTCACCGCGAAGGGCGACGAGATCGGCAAGGCGATGCGCGGCGTCGTTCATACCGAACCCGCGCCGCGCAGCCGGCCTTATACCTCAGCCAGCTACCAGTCCACGCACCTGACCGGCGGGGCCGCGATGGGCGCGGACCCGCGCACCAGCGTGGTCAACCGGTACGGGCAATGCTGGGACGTCCCCAACGTGTTCGTCACGGGCGCGTCGCTGTTCCCGCAGAACTCCTGCTACAACCCCACGGGCACGGTCGGCGCCACCGCGTACTGGATCGTCGATGCCGTCAAGCGCGATTACCTGAAAGCTCCCGGCCCGCTGGTGAAAATATGAACGCGAACATGGCCGCGCTTGCCAAAGGCGCCGCGACGGTCGGCGCGGCGTTCATCGTGCTGGTCGCCGGCGTATCGTCGCTGTTCCGCATTCCGCCGCATCGCGAGAATCCGCCGTCGCCCGGCGCCGGGAAAGCCGCCAGCGAATCGGCGCCCGCCCCCAAGACGCCGCCGCAGGCCGCGGCGCCCGGCGCGCCCGCACCGCAGGCTGCCGCCGCTCCGCCGGCGCCGCCGCCGCGCAAGGCCACGGATTTCTCGTTCCCCCAGGCACGCTGGGAACAGCTGCTGGCTCAGGATGCCAACGCACCGATCGACGCCGCGCTGGCGAACGCCGGCAAGCCGTCGGCCGGCGTCGCGGCCTGCGCGTCCTGCCATGGTGCGCAAGGCGTACCCGCGGCCGGGACGGTGTTTCCCATCCTGGCAGGCACACCGCCCGCGTATATCGCCAAGCAATTGCTGGACTATCGCGACGGCACGCGCCAGCACCCCATCATGACGGGCATTGCCAAGGGATTGAACGACCAGGACATCGCGGCGGTGGCGCGCTACTACGGCAGCCTGCCGGCGCCGGCGATCGCCGCGCCGGCCGCGAATCCGGCCGACCGAGGCCAGCGCCTGCATGGTTTCGGAGACAACGGCCTGGCGCTGGCCGCCTGCGCGAATTGCCATGGCGCCAATGGCGAGGGCGAAGGCCCCAGTCTGCCGCGCCTGGCCGCCCAGCCTGAAGCCTATATCTCCGGTCAATTGGAGGCGTTTCGCAATGGCCAGCGCACCAACGACGACCTGGGGACCATGCGTGATATCGCCAAGCGGTTGAGCGCGCAGGACACGGCCGCGCTGGCGAAGTACTACGCCGGAATGCGGCCGCAATGAAGCGGCCGCGTTGACGCGATGCCAGGGATTTCAATGGCCGGGCTTGGTGTCCGGGCCACGATGGCCGGGCCCCTTGTCGCTGTTGGCCGCGCTGCCCTTCGCGCCGTCGTTCCTGCCCATCCCGCCTCGCGATGAGGCGCCTTCGCTGCCGGGCGGCGTATCGCTGCCGTGGTGTCCTTGCATGTCGTCGTCCGCGCGGCCGGTGGCGGGAGGCCGGCCGGTTGCGGGCGTCGCATCGCGTTTCTGCCCCTGGGCTGCTCCCGGCCCGGTCGCGCTGGAGCCCTCGGGGCTGGTAGAACCGGACTCCGGATGCTTCCATTGCCCGCCGCCGGTAGAGCCGCCGCCCTGCCCGCCCGCGCCGTGGTCGGCCTGGGCAATAAGCATCCTGGCCGCGTGCGGGGCGGCCCACGCGGGACTCGCGGCGCACAACGCGGCGCCGGACAGGGCGACCGCGATGCGGCCGGTAATCGCGTTATTCGTGCGTGGCTTCATGGGGTTCTCCTTATCGACTACGCCACCGGCGCAAGCTCTACCTTCATCCATCCCGGCTGCCGGGTGTCGAACGCCTTGTAGGCATCGATGACGGATGAAAGCGGCTCGCGCTTCGTCAGGATGGCCGCCGGATCCACCCGGCCCGACCGCACCAGCTCGATCAGCAAGGGAATGTACTTGCGGTGATTGCAGTTGCCCATGCGCACCGTCAGGTTCTTGTTCATCGCCATCCCGATGGGGAATAGGTTGTCGGTGGGCGGATACACGCCGATGATGGCCAGCGTTCCGGCCTTGGCCAGCGCCTGCACGGCCCAGTCCAAAGCCTGGGCCGGCGCATCTCCAGGTACCCAGTTTTTCCCTTGGGGATGCGCATGCGGCGCCGTCTGGCGCGACTGCGCCTCCTTGGCGGCATTCTCGTCCGGCTTGGAGGCGGGACCGTCATGCGGGTGAACCGCATCCACCCCCACTGCGTCGATGGCGCGATCCACGCCGATGCCGCCTGTCAGGCGTTTGAGGGTCTGGACCGGGTCCTCTGCATTGAAGTCTATGGTTTCGGCGCCCTGCGCCCGCGCCATGGCCAGGCGATCCGGTACGGCATCGATGGCGAAGATGCGCCCGGCGTGCATCAACTTGGCCGACGCAATCGCGAATTGCCCCACCGGGCCGCACCCGAACACCGCCACCGCGCGGCCGGGTTCGATCTGCGCCAGGTCGGCCCCGAAATATCCCGTGGGAAAAATATCGGAGAGCATGATCGCCCGCTCATCGTCGATCTCGTCCGGGAGCTTGAGCAGATTGACGTGCGCGTAGGGGATTCTCGCCTTCTCGGCCTGCAGGCCGTTGAAGCTCCCGGTCTGGTCGGGCCCCCCATAGAAGGCGGTGCCCGCGGATTTCCCATGAGGGTTGGCGTTGTCGCATTGCGCGTAATAGCCGGCACGGCAATACGAACAATATCCGCAAGCGATGGTGGACGGAATCACGACGCGGTCGCCCACCTCCAGGTTGCGGACGCCGGGGCCGACCTGCTCTACGATGCCCACGCCCTCATGGCCCAGGATCGTCCCCGGCTTCACCCCTTCCATCGTTCCGCGGATGAAATGCAGGTCGGTGCCGCATATGGCACTGGCCACCAGCCGGACGATGGCATCGGTGTCTTCTTTCAGTTGGGGATCCGGTACATCGTCCAGTCTGATGTCCCCGATCCCGTGGAATACGACAGCTTTCATGAATGACTCCTTGCAAATGGCGCGGATAGGGCGCGGACGCCGGACGCGGCGCGGGCCGGCCGGGCGGCGCATCGGCGATGCGACTCGCGCCTGACGCAGCAAGCCGCATGCGCGCCACCGTGGAGCATCGCCAGGCAACCCCAATGGCATAGGACCTGCTGAACGGCAATGCGGCCGCCGCCGTGGCCGCTCGCCGCAAAGCGAACAACCGCAAGGATCGGACATGGGAAACGAAATGCAGGACACCGGGGATGCCGCGCTGCGCATCCTGATGTACTTCATCATGCCGTTGTGGATCGCCGCCGGCGTCGCGGATTACCTTTGCCACCGCCGTACCGATATCGCGCACACGGCCGGACCCAAGGAATCGGCGCTTCACCTGCTGATGTTCGCGGAAATCGGCATCCCCCTGCTTGCCTGCCTGTTCCTGCAGGTCAACGCCCTGGTGTTCCTGGCGATGATCCTGGCCTTCATCGCGCATGAAGCCACCGCGCTCTGGGACGTGAGCTATGCGAGCCGGTGCCGCCACATCGGGCCGTTCGAACAGCACGTACACAGCTTCCTGGAATTGCTGCCGCTGGCGGCGGGCATGCTGGTCGCAGTGCTTCATTGGCCGCAATTCCTCGCGCTGGTCGGGCTGGGGTCCGAGGCGGCGCGCTGGGATGTGCAATGGAAGGATCCCCCGCTTCCCACTGGCTACGTGGCTTTCGTCCTGCTGGCGGCCGTCGTGCTGGAATTGCTGCCTTATATCGAGGAGCTGCGGCGCGGCCTGCGGGCGCGTGGCGCGACGGGAGACGCGCCGCGGAAAACGGAGGCGGACGTCTGACGGGGCGCCACGCGCGGCGCCATGAGCCGCGCTATTGCGTGTAACGCGCTTGCGGTGTATTCATATAAATCATATATATAATATCCACCACGAGCCGAATCCGGACCTCGCCTTACAATTCCGCGCCATCATTCTGGAAGCGATATGAATCATCAGCCGTCCTCGGCAGTGCCATTGGGCAGCCCGCTCTACGAACAGGTCAAAAAGGCAATGCTGACCGCGCTGGCTCACGGAGAGTGGAAGCAGGGCGAGGCCATTCCGCCAGAGAAAATCCTGGCCGAGCGGTTCGGCGTATCCATCGGCACGCTGCGCAAGGCGGTTGACGAGCTGGCCGCGGAGAATATCCTCGTGCGCCACCAGGGCCGTGGCACCTACGTCGCCGTCCACACGCGCAATTCCCATTTCTTCAAGTTCTTCCGCATCGTCCGGCAGGACGGCGATAAATCCTATCCCACCACCGAGCTGACGCGCTTTCGCCGCGTCCGGGCGACGCCGCTGGTGCGGGAAAAACTGGGCCTGCCCGCCGGCGGCCATGTCTTCGAATTCAATAACGTGCTGTCCCTGCACGGCGATGTCGTGATGTTCGATGAAGTCAGCCTGCCGGAAACGCTGTTTCCCGGCATGACGGAACGCCACCTGCGCGAACGGCCGAGCACCTTGTATAGTCTCTACCAGGACATGTTCGGCGTGAATGTCATCGCAACCGATGAACGCCTGCGGACCTGCCGCGCCAGCGCCATCCACGCGCAGTGGCTGGGCGTTCCGGAGGGCGAACCGCTGCTGCAGATTCGCCGCGTGGCCTATTCCTATCACCGCCAGCCGGTGGAATGGCGCGTTTCCCATGTGAACACCGAAGCCTACGAATATCTCGGGCAGGAATACACGGGCGGCGCCTGATCGCCGGCCCTCCTGCTTCGAGGCATCGCCATGCATATCGGATTCATTGGTCTGGGCAATATGGGCCGCGCGATCGCGGCCAATCTCATCAAGGGCGGACACACGCTGACCGTCTGGAACCGCTCGGCGCAAGCCGCCGCGCCGCTGCGCGAACTGGGCGCACGCGTGGCCGACAACGCGGCACAAGCCTGCGAAGCGGATGTCGTGTTCAGCATGCTGGCCGACGACCGGTCCGTCGAACAGGTGTTCCTGGATGGCGGCGCGCTGTCCCGCATGCGCAAGGGTACCGTCCACGTCAACATGGCCACCATCTCCATCCCGGCGGCACGCAGGCTGGCCGATGCCCACGCGGCACAGGGTGTGGGCTATGTTGCCGCGCCCGTGATGGGCAGGCCCGACGCGGCCGCCGCCGCCAAGCTGACGCTGCTGGTCGCTGGCGAAGCCGGCGCGGTGCGCATCGTCGAGCCGCTCTTTGGACTGGTCGGTCACAAGACGGTGATGCTGGGCGATACGCCGTATACCGCCAACGCCATGAAACTGACGGCGAATTTCATCCTGACCAGCGCCGTGGAGGCCTTGGCGGAAGGCGCCGCCCTGGCCAACGCCTACGGCATCGGTACCGGTACGCTGGTCGACTTGCTGACCAGCACCATCCTGCCGGGCCCGGTGCACACGGGTTATGGCGCCTTGATGACCAAGGGCAGCTACGAGCCGGCGAGTTTCCGGGCGCGTCTGGGATTGAAGGACGTGTCCCTGGCGCAGGAAGCCGCGCGGGAGGCGGGCGCCTCCCTGCCCTTGGCGGATGTCGTCGCGGCGAGCATGCGCGAGGCCATCGACCAGGGACTGGGCGACCACGACCTGGCCGTCCTGGGCCAGGTGGCGCTGAATCGCAACAAGCGTCAGTGACCCTATGGCCCGGTGATCCAACGGGCCATAGGTGATCCCATCTGGGCTCCACATTGCCGAAGCCGCCCGCAAAGCATAAGGGCCTGCTTCCCGTGAAGCAGGCCCTTTGCCATAGCCGGCCGATTGCGCTTACTGCGGTCCGAGCTTGCGGATCAGCGCGTCCAGCATGGCGCTTTCCTCTTCCGTCAGGTCCGTCAGCGGCGCGCGCACGGGGCCCGCGTCGCGGCCGACCAGGCGCGCGCCGGCCTTGACGATACTGACCGCGTAGCCGGCGCGCCGGTTGCGGATCTCCAGATACGGCAGGAAGAATTCATCCAGCAATTTGCCGACGGTGGCGTGATCGTCGGCGGCGATGGCGCGATAGAACTGCATCGCGGTCTTCGGGATGAAGTTGAATACGGCCGAGGAATACACCGGCACGCCCAGCGCCTTATAGGCCGCCGCATAGACTTCGGCGGTGGGCAGGCCGCCCAGGTAGGCGAAACGGTCCCCCATGGCGCGGCGCACGCGCACCATGTTTTCGATATCGCCCACGCCATCCTTGAAACCGATCAGGTTCGGACAGCGGTCGGCGACGCGGCGCAGATGGTCCGGGCCCAGGCGCGAATTGGCGCGGTTGTACACGATGACGCCGATCTTCAGCGACTTGCACACCTGCTCGACGTGTTCGGCGATGCCGTCCGCGCTGGCTTCCGTCAGGTAATGCGGCATCAACAGGATGCCCTTTGCGCCTAGCCGCTCGGCTTCCTGCGCGTAGGCGATCGCCGTGCGGGTCGGCCCGCCCGCCCCGGCCAGGATCGGAACCTTGCCGGCGCAGGTGTCGACCGCGGTACGGATGACATCCGCGTATTCGGCGGGCGCCAGGGAAAAATACTCGCCGGTGCCCCCGGCCGCGAACAGCGCGCTGGCGCCATACGGCGCGAGCCATTCCAGGCGCTCGATATAGGTACGCGGACGGAAGTCGCCCTGCTCGTCGAAGTCCGTGATGGGGAAGGACAACAGGCCTTCCGAGATGATTTGCTTCAGTTCTAGCGGCGTGGTCATTGTGGGGCGGTACTGGAGAGTTGCGAGGCGGGTAAGAAGTTATACGTTATCGTACAACATACATGCCCGAGTTGCCAGCGCTTTTTGGAACAGCTACTTGTCCGCCACAAAATCCAACTTGGCTGACAAGTTAGAGGAATACGTTGTACGATGACAAACATCAATTCCGCCATCGCACCGTTTAGCCGCCACTTTCATACCGACGCCATGTCCGAGCCGCGAAATCCTCTCTATATACGCATCCATGACGACGACAATGTCGCGATTGTCGTGAACGACGGCGGCTTGCCCGCCGGCGCCGTGTTCGCCGATGGACTGGCCCTGCGCGAGGCCATCCCGCAAGGGCACAAGGTCGCGTTGCGCGATCTCGCGGAGGGAGACGCCATCGTGCGCTATGGCGTCGTGATCGGCTACGCCGCCCAGCCCCTGCCGCGCGGCAGCTGGGTCAACGAACGGGTCACCACCCTGCCGGAGCCGCCCGCGCTGGATCGATTGCCGATCTCCACGCGCGTCCCGCCGCAACCCGAACCCCTGGAAGGCTACACCTTCCAGGGCTATCGCAACGCCGACGGCTCGGTGGGCACCCGCAATATCCTGGCCATTACCACCACGGTCCAATGCGTGTCCGGCGTGGTCGAGCACGCCGTCAAGCGCATCCGCGCCGAACTACTGCCGCGATATCCGAACGTGGACGACGTGGTGGGGCTGGAACATACCTATGGCTGCGGCGTCGCCATCGACGCGCCGGATGCCGTGATCCCCATCCGCACGCTGCGCAATATCGCGCTCAATCCGAACTTCGGCGGTACCGCCATGATGGTCAGCCTGGGATGCGAGAAGCTGCAGCCGGACCGCCTGATGCCGCCGGGCAGCATCCCCATCGCGGGCGGCGGCAACCGCGTCGATACGGTCACCCTGCAGGACGAGGCGCACGTCGGATTCGAATCGATGGTGGCGTCCATCATGCGGACCGCCGAGCGCCACCTGGCCAGACTGGACGCGCGACGTCGCGTCGAATGCCCCGTCTCGGACCTGGTGGTGGGCGTGCAATGCGGCGGCAGCGATGCGTTCTCGGGCATCACCGCGAATCCGGCGGTCGGTTATGCCAGCGACCTGCTGGTTCGCGCGGGCGCGACCGTCATGTTTTCGGAGAACACTGAAGTGCGCGATGGCATTGCGCAATTGACGGCGCGCGCGGCCACGCCGGAGGTGGCGCAGGCCCTGATCCGCGAGATGGCTTGGTACGACGCCTATCTTGCGCGCGGCAATGCCGATCGCAGCGCGAACACCTCGCCGGGCAACAAAAAAGGCGGCCTGTCGAACATTGTCGAGAAAGCCATGGGATCGATCGCGAAATCCGGCCGCTCGGCGATCTCAGGCGTGGTCGCGCCGGGCGAAAAGCTCGCGTCCAAGGGCCTGGTGTACACCGCCACGCCGGCCAGCGACTTCATCTGCGGCACGCTGCAACTGGCGGCCGGCATGAACCTGCACGTATTCACGACGGGCCGCGGCACCCCCTATGGGCTGGCCGAGGTGCCGGTCATCAAGGTAGCGACGCGCAATGACCTGGCACGCCGCTGGCAGGACCTGATGGACGTGAACGCCGGCCGCATCGCGACCGGCGAGGCAACGATCGCCGATGTCGGCTGGGAACTGTTCCATACCATGCTGGACGTGGCCAGCGGCCGCAAGAAGAGCTGTGCCGAGGCACTGCGGCTGCACAATGCGCTGGCCTTGTTCAATCCGGCGCCGGTGACCTGAGGCAGCGCCGGACGGGACCACCTAAGCCGCGTCGGGCTGGTTTTCCGGCGCGGCCTGCTCGAAGGCCGGCAAGGCGCGGCAAGCCGCATCGATGCGCGCGATGACCGGCATGGCCGACAGGTCGCAATCCAGCCGCCGCGCATTGAACAGCTGCGGCACCAGGCAGGCGTCGGCCAGCGTCGGGCTATCGCCATGGCAATACACGCCCGTGTCGGGCGAATCGGCCAGCATATGCTCCAGCGCGAGCAGGCCGGTTTGCACCCAGTGCCGGTACCAGGCGTCGCGCGCCGCGTCCGGTACATCCAGTTCTTTCTTCAGGTAACGCAGCACGCGCAGATTGTTCAGCGGATGAATGTCGCAGGAAATTCCCTGCGCCAGGGCACGCACCCGCGCCCGCGCAATCGGCGTGGAAGGCAGTAGCGGCGGCTGCGGGTGGGTTTCTTCCAGGTATTCGATGATGGCCATGGATTGCGTCAGCACGGCCGAGCCGTCGACCAGCGTCGGCACCATCGCCTGGGGATTCAGCCGCAGGTATTCGGGCTGGAGCTGCTGGCCGCCGTCCTTGAGCAAATGCACCGGCACATAGTCATACGCCAATCCCTTCAGGTTCAGCGCGATACGCACCCGGTAGGCGGCCGAACTGCGGAAATAACTATAAAGCTGCATGCGGGCTCCTTGGGGGATGGCCGTTCAGCGCGGCGGCTGGTCGGATTCGGCGGGCTTGCGCGCCAGCCCCCTGGGCAGCGGAAACGCCACGTTCTCTTCCAGGCCCGGCATGGTCCTGACCGACACGGCACCCAGCTCCTTGACGCGATCGATTACCTGGCGCACCAGGATCTCCGGGGCCGATGCGCCCGCGGTAATGCCGATGCGCTTGCGGCCTTGCAGCCACGAAGGATCGATGGCCTCAGCGCCGTCGACGAGGTAGGCGGTCACGCCCTTGCGTTCGGCGACTTCGCGCAGCCGGTTGGAGTTCGAACTGTTGGTGCTGCCCACGACCAGCACCAGATCGCATTCCGGCGCCAGCACCTTGACGGCGTCCTGGCGGTTTTGCGTCGCGTAGCAGATGTCGCTCTTGCGCGGTTCGATGATGGTGGGAAAACGCGAACGCAGCGCCGCCGCGACTGCCGCCGCGTCGTCCACCGACAGCGTCGTCTGGGTCACGAAGGCAAGCTGTTCAGGATCGGCGACCCGCAGGGCGTGCACGTCTTCCACCGTCTCGACCAGGTACATGCCGTCCCTGGACTGCCCCAGCGTACCTTCCACTTCCGGATGTCCCTTGTGGCCGATCATGACGATCTCGCGGCCCGCCGCGCGCATCCGCGCGACTTCCACGTGGACCTTGGTCACCAGCGGACACGTGGCGTCGAAGACGCGCAGGCCACGCTGTTCGGCCTCGGCACGCACCGCCTTGGATACGCCGTGCGCCGAAAACACCACGATGGCGCCGGCAGGGGCGTCGTCGAGTTCATCGATGAAGATCGCGCCCTTGCCGCGCAGGTCCGCGACGACATAGCGGTTGTGGACGATTTCGTGGCGCACGTAGATCGGGGCGCCGTGCAGTTCGAGGGCACGTTCGACGATCTCGATGGCGCGGTCCACGCCGGCGCAAAAGCCGCGCGGCTGGGCCAGCAGCACTTCGGCCTGCGGAGCCGTCACGGAGCGGGAAGTCGCGGTCATCAGAGCACCCCGAGAATCTGGACATCCAGCCGCAGCGCCGTGCCCGCCAATGGATGATTGAAGTCGAACAAGGCGCCGTCATCGTCCAGGGACTTCAGCACGCCCGAATAGCGGCCACCGTTGGGCGCCTGGAATTCCACCAGATCGCCCGGCTCGAAGCCGGCGTCCGCGCCGGCATGCTCGGCCAGCATGGCGCGGCTGACGCGCTGAATCAGCTCGGGGTTGCGATCGCCGTAGGCCTGTGCCGGCGGCAGCGTCACGCTGAAACTGCTGCCTTCGGCCTGTTCCAGCAGCGCGGCTTCCATGCCGGGCGCCCACTGGCCCGTTCCCAGTTGCAGCGTGGCCGGACGGCCGGTGAAGGTATCGGCGAAAACGGACCCTTCGCCCGGCCCGGAGGCGAGGACGATGCGGTAGTGCAGGGTGAGGTAGGAATCCGGACGGACAAAAACGTTCGTGCTGGGCATGGCGGTGCTCAAGATATGCCACCGTATCGGGCTGAATCCCCCATTTTAGTCCCAGGCGCGCGGGTGCCTTCGCATTACCCCGCCGCGCCATGCCAGGAGTTGCCCTCATGCCCACGCCCAAGCCATCGGATACGGACACGGAACGCCCCCGCGAACGGCTGCTGCGCCATGGCGCCTGCGTGCTGACCGACGCCGAGCTCCTGGCCGTCGTGCTGCGCACCGGCACGTCCGGGCGTCCGGTGCTTGCCCTGGCGCACGACGTCCTGGGCCATTTCGGCGGCCTGCGCGGGCTGTTCCGCGCCGGCGCGGACACGCTGGAACAGGTCCACGGCCTGGGCAGCGCCAAGATCTGCCAATTGTTGAGCGTGCTGGAACTGGCGCGCCGCGCCATGCGCGAAGACCTGGTGGAAGGCTGCGCGCTGGACCAGCCCAACCGCGTCAAGCAATACTGCGTCGCCCTGCTCGGCCATTACGACATCGAGTACTGCATTGCGCTCTACCTGGACAACCGCCTGCGGCTGATCGCCACCGGCGAAGTCGCGCGGGGCACGCTGTCGCAGGCTTCGGTCTATCCCCGTGAAGTCGTGCGCGACGCCCTGCGCCATCACGCCGCCGCGCTGATCCTGGCGCATAACCATCCCTCCGGCCTGGCGATTCCCAGCGAAGCCGACGAGCGCCTCACCCGCCACCTGAAGCAGGCGCTGGCGCTGGTGGACGTACGGCTGCTGGACCACCTGATCATCGCCGGGGGCGCCGCGCTGTCGATGGCGGAACAGGGACGGATGTGATCCTGCGCCGAGGGCAAGCCCCCCAGGCGGCCCCTTGGGGCCGTGGCTTGCGAACGGGCGACGATCGGGCTAGAATGCCGAGTTCTTTCTGGATACGTGGTGGCAGCACGAGTCGGAAAGCATGCTTGGCAATACGGCAGATAACACTGCGGCAGACAACACCGCCGCAGACAACGCCGGCCGAGGCATGCGCGAATGGCGGCCACAGGCGACCCGCACTCCTAGGAAAATCCATGAAACAGAATACGCATCCTGAATACCGCCAAGTGGTGTTCATGGACGTCCAGACGGGCGACAAGTTCATTATCGGTTCCACCATCAACACGCGTGAAACCATCGACGTGGACGGCACGACCTACCCGCTGTTCAAGTGCGACGTGACGTCCAAGTCGCATCCGTTCTACACCGGTGCGCAGACCCGCATCGTCGAGACCGGCCGTGTGGAAAAATTCCGCGCCCGTTTCGCCCGCACCACGGGTGCCGCCAAGTCGGCCTCCTGATCGCCGGCACAGCGCGCGCACGAAAAAAGCAGCCTGCGGGCTGCTTTTTTTTGCCGCCAGCAAGCGCCCCGACCGGCGCCGCGCGGTTTTTTCTTACGCCCGATCATTCTCAGACAGAAACGACGGTCATCTATCCGGTACAGTACGCCCCGTGTCCCCCATATCCCGCACCACCCCCGCCCGGCTGACCGCGCCGGCAACCGTCAAACTGCCCCGGCTGGCATTGCTGGGGCTGGCGGTTGCCTATATCGTGTTCGGCTTGTTCATGCGGGATCCGTGGAAGACGGACGACGTGGTGGGACTGGCGACCATGCTCACCGCGGTGCGCGATGGCGGCCATACCTGGATGCTGCCACAGGTCGGCGTCCTGGCGCATGCGGAGGAAGGCCCTCTTATCACGTGGGTGGGCGCTGCATCGATGTGGCTGTTCGGCCCGATCATGGGCGATATCACCGCGGGACGGCTGCCGAACCTGCTGTGGTTCTTCATTACCACCGCATCCCTGTGGTACGGCACCTACCTGCTGGGCCGCCGTCCGGAGGCCCAGCCGCTGGCCCTGCCCTTCGGCGGCGAACCGACGGTGCGCGACTACGGGCGTATGCTCGCCGACGCGGCGCTGCTGCTGCTGCTGGCGACGGTGGGCATTCTGCAGCGCGTACACGAAACCTCCGAAATTCCCGCCATCATGGCGACACAGGCTGCCGCCTTTTATTCGCTGGCGCGCATGCTGGACCGCCCTCGCGTGGGGGCGGTCAGCCTGGGCGTGGCATTGGCCGCCAGCTTTCTCGTGCGCGGCTGGGTCGGCGCCCTGCCCATCATGCTGGGCTCCCTGCTGGCCTTCCATCCCAAGAGCGGCCTGTGGGTCCAGCGCCGCTGGCTGCTGCTGGCCGCCGCGCTGTGCGCCGCGATCATGCTGGCGTGGTGGATTCCCGCCACCTTGACCAGCGAATACTGGATCCGCAACTGGAAGCTCTGGAATATCGATAACTACGCGCTGCCGGAAGTCGGCGACCTGCTGCGCACGCTACGCGATCTTCCCTGGTATCTGTGGCCCACCTGGCCGCTTGCCATCCTGGCCCTATCGCGCTGGTGGGCATGGCGCTACGCCCCCCACGTCTGGCTGCCGGTGGCCATGCTGGTATGCCCGTTGATCCTTATCGCGTTCACGGACGAACCTTCCGAAGGCGAATTCATCCTGCTGGTCCTGCCCTGCGCCTGCCTGGCCGCGTTTTCGCTGCCCACCCTGCGGCGGGCCGTGGTCAATACGCTGGACTGGTTTGCGGTCATGTGTTTTTCGCTGACCGCGGCTACGGTCTGGCTGGGATGGATTGCGCTGAATTTCGGTTTCCCTGCCAAGATCGCCCGCAATATCCAGCGCCAGACCACCGGCTATGTGCCGGAAATCTCCTGGCTCGCCGTGGCGCTGGCCCTGGCCGTCACGGTGGGCTGGATCCTCTTGGTGGCATGGCGGCTGCGCGTGCGGCCGACCGCGCTGTGGCGCGGCACGGTCATGTCGGCGGCCGGACTCGCCGCCACCTGGATTCTGCTGGTCCTGCTGTGGCAACCGCCCGTGGACTACGCGCGCAGCTATCGCAAGGTCTCCGGCGAACTGGCCGCGGCGCTGGCGCAGAACATGCGGCCGGGCGAGTGCGTGCGCGGGCTCGGACTGGGCAGCGGCCAGCGCGCATCCTTCCTGGTCTTCGACGACCTGAACTTCCCCTATGACAACCGCTGCACGCTGATTTTGCAGCAGACCTCGCGCAGCAGCCTGCGGGACGGTACGGCCGCCTACAGCGATGGCGCGGACGTGCTGTGGCAGGGAGGACGCCTGTCGGATCGCAGCGAAGTCTTCCGCCTCCTGCGCGTCCCCCCCACCACTCCCCGATGACGCAAACGCTGCCCACCGAAGCCCCTTTCGGGGCCTCCGTGCGCGCCATCGCGCGACAGGCCTGGCCGGTGCTCATCAGCCAGTGGGCAGGCATCGCCTTCGGCGTCCTGGATACCGCCATGACGGGCCACGCCAGCCCGGACGACCTGGCCGCCATGTCGCTGTCGGCTTCGGTCTACATCACCGTGTTCGTCGGGCTGATGGGCGTCATCCATGCGCTGATTCCCATCCTTGCCCAGCACTTCGGCGCGGGTCGCATGCGCGATGTCGGCGCAATGTGGGGCCAGGGCGTGTGGCTGGCCATCGGACTGTCCGCGATAGGCGGCGCGCTGATGCTGTTTCCCGACGCGTGGCTGTCGATGTCGGGCAACGTCGCCCCCGACGTGCGCGTCCGGGTGGCCGGCTATCTGCAGGCGCTGACGCTGGCATTGCCGGCGGCGCTGGTGTTCCGCACCATCTATGCGCTGGGCACCGCCGTATCGCGCCCCAAGCTGGTGATGGGAATCAACCTGGTCGCGGTGCTGTTCAAAGCCGTGTTCAACTGGCTGTTCATCTATGGCAAGCTGGGCCTGCCCGCCATGGGCGCGACCGGTGCGGGCCTGTCGAGCGCCGTCGTATCTTGGATGAGCCTTGGCGCCGGCCTGTGGATCCTGCGCCGCGACAAGTACTACGCGCGCTTCAAGCTGCGCCTGGGCCGGCCGGACTGGACCGCTCAAAAGGAATTGCTGCGGCTGGGCCTGCCCATGGGCGGCTCCTACCTGGTGGAAGTCTGCGCCTTCACCTTCATGGCGCTGCTGGTGGCGCGCGAAGGCACGTTCGTGATCGGCGGACACCAGATCATGTCTAACCTGGCCGCGCTGTGCTACATGATGCCGATGGCGATCGGCGTGGCCAGCGCTTCCCTGACAGCGCAAGCCATCGGTGCCGGCCGGGCGGCACAGGCTCACCGCATGGGCATGGCCGGCCTGGCCCTGGGCCTGCTGGGCGCCACCCTCACCGCCTGCGTGCTATGGGCGGGCAAGCCGCTGATCCTGCGCGCCTACACCGACAATATGGAAGTCGCCGCCGTGGCCGCCACCCTTTTGCAGGTCATTCCCCTGTTCCATCTGTGCGACGCGATGCAGTGCATCAACTCCTATCTGCTGCGCGCATACAAGGTCGCGGTGGTCCCGCTGGTGCTGCAGGTGGCCGCACTGGGTTTGTTCGGCCTGGGCGGCGGATGGCTCTTCGGCTTCGGGCCCGCGCGCGGCCATCTGGATGCGCTGCGCACCCTGCTGCTGCCGGGCTCGCCCGTGGGCGCGGGCACAATGTGGCTCATGGCGATCTTCGGCCTGGGTCTTTCGGCGACGCTGCTGCATGCCTGGTACCGGCGCATCGTTCGCGCCAGCCTGACCTAGCCACGCAGGCGCCGCGCCGCTACTTCGGCCGCTTGTCGACCACCCTGCGGGCCTTGCCGGTAAGGGTCCGTTCGACCTGGCCGCATTCGAGCACCCGTACCGCGGCGCTGACACCTATGTGCGCCTTGACCGCCTGGGCCAGCTGGCCAGCCAGCGCGGCGCGTGCTTCGTCGGCCATGCCCTCCAGTTCGGGCCTGGGTTCGGCGAGGATCTCCAGTTCGTCCAGGGCGCCGGCGCGTGTCAGCACCAATTGGTAGTGCGGCGCCAATTGGCCGGTTTTCAGCACAAGTTCCTCTACCTGGGTGGGGAACAGGTTCACGCCACGCACGATAAGCATGTCGTCGCTGCGGCCCGTGATCTTGCCCATGCGCCGCATGCTGCGCGCGGTAGGCGGGAGCAATCGCGTCAGGTCCCGCGTGCGATAGCGAATGACCGGCATGGCCTGCTTGGTAAGCGAGGTGAAAACCAGCTCGCCGGGCTCGCCATCGGCCACCGGCAGGCCGCTGTCGGGATCGACGATCTCGGGATAGAAATGATCTTCCCAGATGACCGGTCCATCCTTGGCTTCCACGCATTCGTTGGCTACCCCCGGCCCCATGACCTCGGAGAGTCCGTAGATATCCACCGCATCGATGCCGGCACGTGCCTCCAGCTCTTCGCGCAGCCTGCCCGTCCACGGCTCCGCGCCAAAGATACCGATGCGCAAGGAGGATGCTCGCGGATCCATGCCCTGCCGGTCCATTTCCTCGAGGATATTGCAGAAGTACGAGGGCGTCACCATGATGATGTCCGGACGGAAATCCTGGATCAGCTGGACCTGTTTTTCCGTCTGTCCGCCGGACATCGGGATGACCGTGCAGCCCAGCCGCTCGGCGCCATAATGCGCGCCCAGGCCGCCGGTGAACAATCCATAGCCGTAGGCGATGTGCACGATGTCGCCCGGCCTGCCCCCCGATGCGCGGATCGACCGTGCCACCAGGCCGGCCCAGTTATCCAGGTCCTCGCGGGTGTAGCCCACCACGGTCGGCTTGCCGGTGGTGCCGCTGGACGCATGCACGCGCGCTATCTGTTCGCGTGGCACGGCGAACATGCCGAAGGGATAGTTGTCGCGCAGATCCTGTTTGGTGGTGAAGGGAAACCTGGCCAGGTCTGCCAGCTGCCTGAGATCCGCGGGGTGCACGCCCGCCGCGTCGAAAGCCTGGCGGTAGTGCGGCACATTCGCATACGCATGCGCGAGCGTCCATTGCAGGCGCCGCAACTGCAGCGCCTCGATTTCGTCGCGGCTGGCGTGTTCGATGGGATCCAGTCCCGGCTTGCTTGGCGTGGCCATGATGATGTCTCCGATTCTTTTATGCCGCGCGACCGGTATCCGGCGGCCGCGTCGTCCTGCCCCGGCGCCTCAATCGCCGAGGATCTGCCCCTTGATGCGATACGAGCGGCCGCGGAACAACGCCACCGCCTGGCCATCCTGATTGGTGACGGTCACGTCATAGACTCCCGTGCGGCCGGCCAGCGATCGCTCGCGCGCCGTCGCGGTCAGCACGTCGTCCTCGCGGGCCGGCGCCAGGAAATCGATGGTGCAGCCCGACGCCACGGTACTGACATTGCGTGAATTGCACGCGAAGGCGAAGGCACTGTCCGCCAGCGAGAAAATAAAGCCGCCGTGGCAGGTGCGATGTCCATTCAGCATGTCCGACCGCACGGGCATGGTCAGGCTGGCATGGCCGGGGCCGACATCGGCCAGGCGCATGCCCAGCGCCTGGCTGGCGGCATCGGCCGCGTACATGGCATCCGCCACCGCGCGTGCCAGCGCGGCGGGATCGGCCGGGTCGGCGGGCGTGGATGCGGGCATGGCGCGCGAGTCGTCCATCATCGTCCCTGGAACCGGGGTTCGCGTTTTTCCAGGAAGGCCGCCACGCCCTCGGCGTAGTCCTGGCTACGGCCCAGTTCGCGCATCATTTCCACCTCCAGCGCCAGTTGTTCGTCCAGGGTATGGTCCATGCTGGCCAGCAGCGCACGCTTGGTATATGCCAGGCCTTTGGTGGGCGCGGCGGCGAAATGCCGGCACAGGGTTTCGAGCGTGGCGTCGAAGGCATCGTCGGCGACACATTGCCAGATCAGCCCCCATTGCTGCGCCTGGCGCGCATCGATCCTTTCACCCAGCATGGCCATGCCCATCGCCCGCGCCCGTCCGACCAATCGCGGCAGGACATAGGTGCCACCGGTATCCGGGATCAATCCCAAGCGGCAGAACACTTCGATGAAGCTGGCGGACTCTTTGGCGATGACGATATCGCCAGCCAGCGCCAGATTGGCGCCGGCGCCCGCCGCGACACCATTCACGCCGACGACCACCGGCAGCGGCAACGCGTGCAGCCGCCGCACCAGCGGCGCATAGTATTTTTCGACGGTCTCGCCCAGGTCCACTTGCGGGGCGCCCGGCGCGGGACGCCGTTCGCTCAGATCCTGGCCGGCGCAGAAGCCGCGTCCCGCCCCGGTAATCAGCAGGACCCGGGCGGACGCCCGCTCTACCTGGTCCAGCGCGCTGGCCACTTCGCCATGCATGCGCGCGGTGAAGCAATTGAGCTTGTCGGGGCGGTTCAAGGTGAGGCGGGCGATGCCGTCCTGCAGCGTGAACCGGATGTCTTCGTACGATGTCGTCATGATGCGGACGGTCCTTGGGTGCGCGGAATCGGATCCGCGGTATCAGATATGCCAGCGGGCCTGCACGACCCTGAAGCGATTCGCCACGTACGCGCTGTCGCACAGCGATGCATTTGCCGCCGGGTTGGCGCCGGTGCCATGGAAATCGCTGAACGCCGCCGATTGATTGACGAACACGCCGCCCGTCAGATTAAGCGAAAGCGCCACGCCCGCGTCTTCCGAAGCATCGCGCACGGCCCGGGCGACCTCCGCATCGGTGGTATAGGCCGACAGCGTCAACGCCCCGTGCTCGCGCGCGCCGTCACGCGCCAGCGCGATGCTTTGCGCCGTGCTCTCGGTTTCGACGACAAAGGCGATCGGGCCGAACCATTCCCGCTGAATGGCGGGGTGGTTCGCATCGGCCCGCAGCAGCAGGGGCGTGCGGATGCGCGCACCGTCGAACTGCGGGTGGGTGACGGACCGGCTCTGCGCCAGCATCGCCAGGCCCAGGTCGCGTGCCTCGTCCAGGCGAGCCAGCGTGGCATCGGCCTGGATGCCGCCCAACAGGTCGGCGGCCTTGGCGTCGTCCGCCGTCAAGGCTTGCAGCGCCGCCGCGATGGCACTTGCCACTTCCTCGAAACTGGCACGGCCCTGCGCCGTGCGGATGCCGTCGCGCGGCACATGGATGTTCTGCGGCGCCGTGCACATCTGCCCGCTGTAGAGCGCAAGCGAAAACGCCAGATTGCGCGCCATGGCCTTCAGGTCGTCCACCGAGTCGACGATAACGGCGTTCACACCGGATTTCTCGGTGTAGACCTGCGCTTGCCGGGCGTGCCGTTCCAGCCATTCGCCGTTCGCCTTGCTGCCGGTGAAATCGACGATTTTCACGTGAGGATCGGTGGCCAGGACCTGTGCCGTGTCATCGCCCGCGGGATGGGGCGCCAGCAATACCACATCCGGGTCGTAGCCGGCTTCGGCCAGCGTCTCGCGGGCGATGCGCACGGTTATCGCGAGCGGCAGAATGGCGGTGGGATGCGGCTTGACGATCACCGTGTTGCCGGTCGCCAGGCTGGCGAACAGGCCGGGATAGCTATTCCAGGTAGGAAAAGTGGAGCACCCGATCACCAGCGCGACACCGCGCGGTACGACGGCGAAATGCTTTTCCATGCGCAGCGGGTCCTGCTTGCCCTGTGGCTTCTCCCAGACGACCTGTTCGGGGATGCGCGCCATCTCGCGCCAGGCATAGGCCACGGCCTCCAGGCCGCGATCCTGGGCATGCGGACCGCCTGCCTGAAAAGCCATCAGGTAGCCCTGGCCAGTCGTATGTTGCACGGCGTGGGCGATTTCGAAACTGGCCTGGTTCAGCCGCTGCAGGATTTCCAGGGATACGCCGGCCCATGCACGCGGTCCGGCGCGGCGCCACTTCGCCAGCGCGCGCGCCGACGCCGCCACCGTGGCCTGCGGCGACAGGCGCGGATAGCTGATATGCAGATCGAAACCGAAGGGCGAACGCTCGCCGCCCGCCATCAGGTCCGCACCGTCGACCTGCAGGGGGAAATCGCCCCCCCGCAGCGCGTCGAAAGCCGCGCGCCCGGCATCGCCGGCGGTCTCGCCATAATTGCGCGGGCTGGGCGATTCCGGAAACGGGCTCCAGTATTGACGGCTCTCGGTGGCCCGCACGGCCTGCTCGAGCAGATCGCGGTGTCGTTCGAAAAAATCTGTGGTCACGGTAGTCTCCTGCGCGAACGGCCCGGGCCGTTCAGTTTTCCTGGTCGAAATCCAGTACCAGCGTGTCGCTGACCGGATAGCTCTGGCAACTCAAGACGAAACCCCGGGCGACTTCATAGTCCTCCAGGGCGAAATTCGCATCCATATCCACTTCGCCTTCGACCACCTTGCAGCGGCAGGTGGAACAGACTCCGCCCTTGCAGGAATACGGAAGTTCGATACCCTGCGCCAGCGCGGAGTCCAGCACACTGTCGCGATTCTTGTCGATGGTGAAGCTGCGCCGGTGTCCGTCCTGCACCACCGTAACGCGGCACTGCGATTGGCCCGCGACGATGCCCCCCTGACGCGGCCCGCGCGCCGCGCGCGGCGCGCCGAACAGTTCGAACTTGATGCGCTCGCGCGGGAAACCCAGGCGCTCCAGTGTGGGAACGACGTCCTCGATCATGGCCTGGGGCCCACACAAGAAAACGTAATCGATATCCCGCACGCGCAGCCATCGCGTCAGCAGGCTTTCCACCTTGGCGCCATCCAGGCGTCCATTGAAAAGTTCGACATCCTGCGTTTCGCGGCTCATGACGTGGCATAGCGAAAAGCGCGTCATGTAGCGGTTTTTCAAGTCCTCCAGCGCCTCGCGGAACAGCACCGAGGACGAGGCGCGATTGCCGTAGAACAGCGTAAAGCGGCTGTCGGGCTCGGTGGCCAGCGCGGTCTTGATCAGCGAATACACCGGCGTGATGCCGCTGCCGACCGCGAACGCCACGTAGTGGCGGGCCTGTCCGGCCGCGAAGTCGACGGTGAATTCGCCGTCCGGCGGCATTACGTCCAACACGGTGCCGGCTTGCAGCTCGCGATTGGCCCAGCTGGAAAATGCCCCGTCGTCCACCCGCTTGATCGCGACCTTCAGCGCGCCATCCTGCGGCGACGAGCAGATCGAATAGGACCGCCGCAGCTCTTGCTCGCCCACGCGGGTACGCAAGGTCAGGTACTGCCCGGGCCGGAACGGGAAGTCCGGCACCAGCGCCGGCGGCAGATCGAAAGTGAGCACGACCGCATCGCGCGTATCGCGCGCCACGTCGACGACCCTCAAGGGATGGAAGGAACTGGCCATGGCGTGGCGACTCAATGGGATTTGAAATAATCGAACGGCTCGCGGCAGCCGTTGCAGCGATAGAGGGCACGGCAGGACGTGGCGCCGAAGCCGCTGAGCATGCGCGTGTCCATGGAGCCGCAATGCGGGCAGGCCACCGCGGGCGCCGCGCGCCGGGCAATGCCGGAGACGTCGATGGCGCGTTGCGCTGGCGGTGCGATGCCTTCGGCCAGCAAGGCCCGCCGGCCCCGCTCCGAGAGCCAATCGGTCGTCCAGGCCGGCGCCAGCCGCGTGCGCACCGATACCGCGGGGATACCGTGGCCACGCAACACCCATTCGACATCCTGAGTGATTTCACGCATGGCGGGGCAACCGGAATACGTGGGCGTGATGGTGACCACGCAGACGGGAGCGGCATCCGGCCCTTCCCAGGCGATGTCGCGCACGATGCCCAGGTCGGTGACCGACAGCGCGGGCATTTCCGGATCCCGCACGGCATCCAGCCAACGCGCGATGCATTCCGGCGCGATCCGCGACGCCGGTGCCTGGGCCTGTGGCAGGACGGGCGCTACCATGCGGCCCCCGGATACGCGCGTTGCAGGAACTGCATCTCGGCCAGCAAGGGTCCCAGCGCCTCGGTGTGTCTTCCTTGCCTTCCACCGCGATAGGCGGCGTGACGCGCCAGCGCTTCGTCCGGCAAGGCCAGGGTGGCCTCTTCCAGCACCGCGCGCACCTGCGCCAGCCAGGGATCCCACAGCTCGGCAAGCGGGCAGGCGATACCGCGGCGGCAGGCTTGCGCGTCGGTGTCGTCGTCGGTGAAGAGTTCGCCCGTATAGGGCCACGCGGCCTCCACGGCCGCCTGCATGCGGCCGTGGCTTTCCGGCGTGCCATCGCCCAGGCGCACGACGATATCGGCGGAACGGCGCGCATGGTATGCCGCCTCCTTCACCGCTTTTTCCGCGATGGCCGCGACCCGGGGCTCGGACGATGACGTCAGCCGGTCCAAAAGAAAGTAGTGCCAGGTATCGAAGAAGAACTGGCGCACCATCGTATCGCCATAGTCGCCATTGGCCCTTTCCACCAGCAGCACATTGCGAAACTCGTGGGCGTCGCGCAGATAGGCGAGCTGGTCTTCATCGCGCCCCGCCCCTTCCGCCTCGGCGGCCAGCGTCAGCCACAGGCGCGCCTGCCCCAGCAGATCCAGCGCCGTGTTGGTAAGCGCCAGGTCTTCTTCCAGGATGGGGCCGTGGCCGCACCAGGCGGACAGCCTTTGCGACAGGATCAGCGTGGTATCGCCCATGCGCAGCGCGAAATCGAACAGACAGCGGTCCATCGTGGGATTCCTACATGTGCTTGACTTCGTCGGGCATCGGGAAAAAGGTCGGATGCCGATAGACCTTGCCGCGGGCGGGATCGAACAGCGCCGCTTTGTCCGACGGGTCGCTGGCGACGATGTCGCAGGCGCGCACGACCCATATGCTCATGCCCTCGTTGCGGCGTGTGTAGACGTCGCGGGCATTCATCAGCGCCATTTCGGCGTCGGGTGCATGCACGCTGCCGACGTGCTTGTGGGCCAGGCCGTGCTGCCCGCGGATGAAGACCTCCCAAAGAGGCCACTGTGTGTCGTCCATACGATCCTCCGTTGCGGCCGCGCGTGTTCCGGGAAGCCGCCGTCAGGCAGCCTTGCGCGCCCGCTGTTTTTCGGCATGGGCAGCCATGGCGTCGCGCACCCAGGCGCCGTCTTCGTGTGCGCGCACGCGCGCCTGCAGGCGTTCGCGGTTGCAGGGCCCGTGGCCATCCAGCACGGCACGGAATTCCGTCCAGTCGATTTCCCCGAAGTCGTAATGCCCTCGTTCCGCGTTCCAGCGCAAGGCCGGATCCGGAATCCGCAGGCCCAGGTATTCCGCCTGCGGCACCGACTGGTCGACCATCTTCTGGCGCAGCTCGTCATTGGAGAAAAGCTTGATGCGCCAGCGCGTGGAGCGCGCGCTGTTCGGCGATTCCGCATCGGGCGGCCCGAACATCATCAGGGCCGGCCACCACCAGCGATCCAGGGCGTCCTGGCACATGGCTTTCTGTTCCGGCGTGCCGTGCAGGCACATCTGGATGAGCAGGTCATAGCCCTGCCGCTGGTGGAATGATTCTTCCTTGCAGATGCGGACCATGGCGCGGGCGTAGGGCCCGTACGAACAGCGGCACAGCGGAATCTGGTTGATGATGGCCGAACCGTCCACCAGCCAACCGATCATGCCGATGTCGGCCCATGACAATGTGGGGTAATTGAAAATGCTCGAATATTTGGCCTTGCCGCCGTGCAAGTCCGCGATCATTGCGTCGCGCGAGGTGCCCAGGGTTTCGGCGGCACTGTAAAGATAAAGCCCGTGCCCGCACTCGTCCTGCACCTTGGCCAGAAGGATGGCCTTGCGCTTGAGGGTGGGTGCGCGCGATATCCAGTTGCCTTCCGGCAGCATGCCGACGATCTCGGAGTGCGCATGCTGCGAGATCTGGCGGATCAGCGTCCGGCGGTAGGCGTCCGGCATGGCGTCGCGCGGCTCGACGCGTACGCCGGCGTCGATGCGCCGCTGGAATGCCTGCTCCGCCGGATCCGCATCGGCGGCCGCAAGGGAATGCCCGGTTTCTTGTGCGTGCACGTCCATGGTGCTTGTCTCCTGCCCGCGTCTTTGACGTCATGACGATGCAACGATTATTTAATACAGAAATTCGTCTGTCAAACGCATTTCTGTATCACATTGGTTTTATGTATCATGTTGCGGTTGTCCATACAGGCTCGTCTTCCTTCCCATGGCCCCTGCCGCGTCCGCGCTGGAACGCCTTACCGCCCGCCTGATCGCGGCCGACCCGCCACGCGCCAAATCGCTCTGCGTCAGCCTGCTGGGCGACGCGATGGAGCCGCACGGCGGGGCGATCTGGCTGGGCGACCTGATCGCCTTGCTGCAACCGCTGGGCATCAATGAACGGCTGTTGCGCACCAGCGTATTCCGCCTGGTCGCCGAAGGCTGGCTCCACGCCGAACGGCATGGCCGCCGCAGCCTGTACCGGCTGTCCCCTCAGGGCTCGCGCCATACGTCGCATGCCGCGCAGCGCATTTACCAGGCGTCCGAACCCGCCTGGAACGGCGAGTGGACGCTGGTCGTCATCCCGCGCACGAACAACGGGCTGGCCGAACGCGCCGAACTGCGACGGGCGCTGGAATGGGAAGGCTATGGCATGGTCGCGCCCGGGGTGTTCGCCCACCCGCGCGGGCAGCCGGATCCCGCCGGCGGCATCCTCGAATCGCTGGGCATATCGGACAAGGCGGTGGTGCTGGCCGGACGCGATCTGCCCGGCGTGGGTGCCCTGCCCCTGGCGGCGCTGGCGTCGCAATGCTGGAACCTGGGCGAACTGGCGGACCAGTACCGCGAATTCATCCACCAGTTCACGCCGCTGGAGAAAACGCTGAACGCCCTGAACGGGCAGGACCGGGGCGCGCCGCCGGCGGCGGCCGCTTTCGCCGCCCGTATGCTGCTGCTTCACCGGTGGCGGCGCATCGTGCTGCACGATCCGCGCTTGCCCGCGGACATGCTCGCGCCGGACTGGCCGGGACACCCGGCCCGGGCTATGTGCCGCCGCCTGTACTGGGGCCTGTTCGATGCCTCGGAGGCCCATCTGCAAACCATCGCTGGCCACGGCGATGGCCACTTCCGGCCCTTGGCCGCCGACGCTCTGCGCCGTTTCGGGGGTCGCTAGCGGTACGGGCCGGCGCTGCCGCCGGCCCGGGCGTTCGCCATGCCGGCGTCACACCTTGAGAAAGTGCTCGCGGTAGTGCTTCAGCTCGTCGATGGAATCGTGGATGTCGGCCAGCGCTTCATGCCGGCTTTTTTTCTCGAAACTTTTGTAGACATCCGGCCGCCAGCGGCGCGCCAGTTCCTTCAAAGTGCTGACATCCAGATTGCGGTAATGGAAGAATTGCTCCAGCCGGGGCATATAGCGGAACATGAAGCGCCGGTCCTGGCTGATGGTGTTGCCGCACAGCGGCGACTTGCCGGGCGGGACATGTTGCGACAGGAAGGCGATCAGGATGTCTTCGGCCTGGGCTTCGCTGATGGTGGACGCCTTTACCTTGTCGATAAGCCCGCTTTTCCCGTGCGTGGACTTGTTCCAATTGTCCATCGCTTCCAGCAGGCTGTCGGGCTGGTGTATGGCCAGCGCCGGCCCTTCGGCCACGATGGTCAAGTCCGGCTCCGTCACCACGACGGCCACTTCGATAATGCGTTCTTTTTCCGGATCCAGGCCCGTCATCTCCATGTCGAGCCAGACCAGGCGGTTCTCGTTCAGAGCCATATAATTCGCCTTTTGAAAATCCGATTTTCTCATATCGGTTTCCCAGCCCGGACCATCCATGCTGACACTGCTGTTCGTTGCACTCCTGCTCGTCGATATCGGCATCAGGCTCTGGCTGTCCACGCGGCAAATCCGCCATGTCGCCCGCCACCGGGACCGCGTGCCCTCCGAATTCTCCAGCCGCATCGGACTGGCCAGCCACCAGCGCGCCGCCGACTACACGGTCGCGCGCGTCCGGCTGGGCATCGTGGAACGCGTTTTCGACGCCGCGGTGCTGATCGCCCTGACTTTGCTTGGCGGACTGCAGGCCATCGACCTGTTTGCCGGGCGGCTGACGGACAACGACTTCCTGCGCCAGTTGCTGCTGCTGGTCATCACCGGACTGCTGCTGGGCGCGCTGGAGCTGCCCTTCACCGTGTGGCGGCAGTTCAGGCTGGAAGCGCGCTTCGGGTTCAACCGGATGACGCCGGCCCTGTTCGTCTCGGACATGCTCAAGGGGATACTCCTGACCGCAGCGATCGGCCTGCCGCTGGTGGCTGCCATCCTCTGGCTGATGGGCAAGGCCGGTTCGCTATGGTGGATCTGGGCCTGGGGTGTATGGGTGGGATTCAGCCTGCTGACGCTGCTACTGTTTCCCATGGTCATCGCTCCCCTGTTCAACAAGTTCACGCCGCTGGCCGACCAGGACCTGTCCGCCCGCATTCGGAAACTGGTGCAGCGTTGCGGGTTCGCCATCAACGGACTATTCGTCATGGACGGATCGCGGCGCTCCGGCCACGGCAACGCGTATTTCACCGGCTTCGGCAAGTCCCGCCGCATCGTTTTCTTCGACACCCTGCTGGCGCGCCTGAACGGCGATGAGATCGAAGCCGTGCTGGCCCATGAACTCGGGCACTTCGCGCGGCGGCACATCACGCGCCGTATCTTGCTCAGCTTCGCCCTTGCCCTGGGATTCTTCGCGCTATTGGGATGGCTGGCCCGCCAGCCCTGGTTCTACGAGCAACTGGGTGTCCTGCCGCGCCTGGACGGCCGCAACGATGCGATGGCGCTGCTGCTCTTCTTCCTGGTCGTGCCGGTCTTCACGTTCCTGTTCACGCCCATCGCCAGCTGGTATTCGCGACGCGATGAGTTCCAGGCCGACGACTACGCGGCACGCCAGAGTTCCGCCGACCAACTGGTGTCGGCGCTGGTCAAGCTGTATGACGACAACGCGGCCACATTGACGCCGGATCCCGTGCATTCCGCGTTCTACGACAGTCATCCCCCGGCGGCGGTGCGCATCCGGCATCTGGCCGCGGCCGCTCGATGAGCCGCCCCTATCGCCCTTCCCGGCCGGGCCGCCAGGACGCCGCCACCATCGTGCAAGCGGACAAGGCCAAACCTAGAATACGGGAACCGGGTGATGAAGCGGACCCCGGCGGCCCCCCTGGCGTTTCCCCCAGCGGCCTGCTGGAAGGCCGCATCGTTGCGGCCCATGGACGGCATTATCTGGTCGAAATGGCCGACGGCGCGCTGCGGCAGTGTTTTCCACGCGGCAAGAAAGCCGGCGCTGCCGTAGGCGACCGGGTGCGCATCGCTCCGCAGGGCCGCGACGAAGGCGCCATCGAGCAGATCCTGCCGCGCAGCAATCTGCTGTACCGCTCCGACGAGATGCGCGCCAAGCAATTCGCGGCGAATGTCGATCGCCTCTTCATCGTCGTGGCCGTCCTGCCGACATTCTCCGACGACCTGGCCGGCCGCGCGCTGGCGGGAGCGTGGAGCGCGGGCATCACGCCATTGATCGTGCTGAACAAGATCGATCTGCACGAGGGCCTGGACGAGACACGCGCCAGGCTGGCTCCCCTGGCCCGCCTGGGGGTACCCGTGCTGGAAGTCAGCGCCCTGCAGCCCGAGGCGGCGCGCCAGACGCTATACCCGCATATGAAGGGACATATCAGCCTGCTGCTGGGCCAGAGCGGCATGGGCAAATCGACGCTGCTCAACGACCTGATACCGGGGACCAATGCCGCCACGCGCGAACATTCGATCGCCTTGGACATGGGCCGGCATACCACCACCAGCACGCGTCTTTACCATCTGCCCGAAGGCGGAGACCTGATCGATTCCCCGGGCTACCAGGCGTTCGGCCTGCAGCATCTGTCGCGCGAGGAAATCGAAAGGGGTTTTCCGGAGTTTGCCCCCTACGCGGCGCAATGCCGCTTCTACAACTGCACGCACCAGCACGCGCCCGGCTGCGGTGTCCTGCAAGCGCTTGCGGAAAAGCGGATCGATCCGGCCCGGCACGCCCTGTACCTGCGCATCCTGCACGAAAACGCCGCGGCACGGCGC
>NZ_JBMQQZ010000038.1:0-29281 GCF_057362025.1 Bordetella sp.
TCCCCGGGCATCGATGCCGCGCCGTCACCGCGCGATCGTGGGCCGGGAACCGGCGCGCAACCGCTCGATGGCGCTGCGCTTCGTGGCGCCGGGCGGTGTTCCGCATGGCCTTGTTCTCAATGCGCCGGCCCGCGCACCGTGACGCGCTGTCCCCACTCCATGGCGGTCTTCACGACCATGGTCAGCAGCGCCAGGCAGGCGAGCAAGCCCGCTGCCGTAAACGCGGCCACCGTCTTGTAGTCGTCGTTCAGTTGTTCGATCAGCAGGGGCAGGGTCACGGTCTTGCCGCGGATGGCGCCGGATACCACGGAAACCGCGCCGAATTCGCCCACCGCGCGGGCATTGGTAATAATGGTGCCGTACAGCAGGGCCCATTTGATGTTGGGCAGCGTAATGCGCCGGAAAATCTGCCAGCCGCTCGCGCCCAGCGTCAGCGCGGCGTATTCCTCGTCCGAGCCCTGGGCCTGCATCAGCGGGATCAGAATGCGCGCCACGAAAGGCGAGGTCACGAATATCGTCACCATCACGATGCCCGGCCAGGCGAACATCAGCTGTATGTCGTGCTGGCCCAGCCAGCCGCCCACCGTGCTTTCCATGCCGTAGACCACCAGGTAGCACAGCCCCGCCACCACGGGCGATGTGGCATACGGGATATCGACCAGCGTGGTCAGGACCTGCTTGCCGCGGAAGTCGTAGCGGGTGACGCACCAGGCCAGCAGGATGCCGAACACCACGTTGATCGGTACGGTCAGCACGGCCGCCAGCAGCGTCAGCCAGATCGCATGGCGCATTTCCTCGTCGCGCAGGTTGTCCACCAGCGCGTGCCAGCCGGCCGACAGGGCCTGCTGGAAGATCAGGGCCAGCGGCAATACCAGCAGAAGGAAAGCGCCGGCGATGCCGATGGCGATCAGCGCCCACTGGCGCCAGTTCTTGGGTCGTTTGCGCATTCCCAGCCTATAGACACGTTTGGATGGCCGCACCTGCCGCGCATGCTAGCGTCCCGGCCGCTGCCACGGCAGCAGGCGGCCTTGCAGGACATGCAGGCCGAACAGCAGCATGAGCGAAGCGGCCAGTACGACCGTCGCGATGGCCGAAGCGGCCGGATAATCGAATTCGGACACGCGCACGAAAATCATCAGCGACGTGATCTCGGTCTTGAACGGGATGTTGCCCGCGATCATCACCACCGCGCCGAACTCGCCCAGGCTGCGGATGAAGGCCTGCGAGGCGCCGGTGAACAGCGCCGGCGTCAGGGCCGGCAGCAGCACGCGCCACAGCGTCTGCCTGTCGTTCGCGCCCAGCGTATGCGCCGCTTCTTCGTATTCCGGGCCGATCTCTTCCAGCACCGGCTGCACGGAGCGCACCACGAAGGGCAGGCTGGTGAAGATCATCGCCGACACCAGCCCCGGAAAGGCATACGAGATCTTGATGCCGGCCGCGTCGAACCACTGGCCCACCCAGCCGTTCGGTCCCAGCAGCACCGACAGGGTCAGCCCGGCCACCGCGGTGGGCAGCGCGAAGGGCAGGTCGACCAGGGAATCCAGGAACAGGCGGCCCGGAAAGCGGTAGCGGACAAGTATCCAGGCCAGGAGCAAACCGAACAGCACCACGACGATGGTCGACAGCAGCGCGCCCAGCAGCGTGACGCGGTAGCTCGCCAGCACGCGGGGATCCGTGATGGCCTGCCAGTACTGCGAGGCGCTCATGTCGCTGGCATACGCCAGCAGCGCGGCGATGGGGAACAGGATCACCAGCGAGATGAACAGGCTGCTGACGCCGAAGCTCAGTCCGAAACCGGGCAGGGTGGGGTGTTGTTTGAAGAAGCTCGCCATACCTGTCAGTGGAAACCGGCCCGCCGCGCGCAAAGGCGGCAGTCTACGTCAACTCGTCGCGCTCAGGGCTTGCCGGCGAGCAGCTGGTCCAGGATGCCACCGCTCTTGAAGTGGGTGTCCTGGATCTGGTCCCAGGTGCCCAGCGTCTGCGGATCCAGCAGTTCCACCTTGGGAAACCGGCTGGCGTTGGCCTTGACCACCTCGGGGTCGCGCACGCGATAGTTGAAGCTGGCCAGCAGATTCTGGATCTCGGGCGAATACTGGTACTGCAGATAGGCCTCGGCCAGCTTGCGCGTGCCCTTGGCGTCCACCACCTTGTCGACCACGGCCACCGGGAACTCCGCCAGCACGCTGACCGGGGGCACCACCACTTCCAGTCCCAAGGGCTTGAATTCATCGCTGGCGGCGATGTTGCGCACTTCGGACTCGAAGGTCAGCACGGCATCGCCCTGGTTGTTCTGCGCGAAGGCCACCGTGGCGCCGCGGCCGCCGGTCGGGAAGCTCTCCACGTTGTGCAGCAGCTTGCCGACGAAGGCGCGGGTCTTGGCCTGGTCGCCATTGAATTTCTGCTGCGCGTACAGCCAGGCCGCCAGATAGGTATAGCGCGCGTTGCCGGACGTCTTGGGATTGGGGAAGACGACCTTGACGTCGTCGCGCACCAGGTCATCCCAGGTCTTGATGTGCTTGGGGTTGCCCTTGCGCACCAGGAAGGCGATGGTGCTGTAGTAGGGCGAGCTGTTGCCCGGGAACTTCTTCTGCCAGTCCTTTGCGACCAGCCCCCGCTTGGCCAGGATGTCCACGTCGGGCACCTGGTTGAACGTCACCGTGTCCGCCTTCAGGCCCTGCAGGATCGCCTGTGCCTGGCGCGAGGTGCCGCCGAAGGACTGTTCCACCGTCACGGTCTCGCCGGTCGTTTGCTTCCAGTGGGCGATGAACTTGGGATTGATCGCCGTAAACAGCTCACGGGCAATGTCATACGAGGAATTCAGCAGGGTTTGCTGGGCCGATGCGGCGCCCGGCCCCAGCAGCAGGGTGGCGGCGATCGACGTTGCGAGCAGGCGCTTGATCAAGGTACGGCTCCACGGAAAACGATGGACCGTTCGACGCGAACGGCGCACGCATCATGCCGGGGCAGCCTAGTAACTCAAACGAAGATATTTCGTTTTATATATTTCTAGCGCTTATAAGGTATCGCGCCTGGGGGCAGATGGGCCCGGATCAGCGAGCCCGCGATGGAATCCAGCGGCGGGATATCGGGCAGGCGATCGCCCGGCCCATACCACTGGGCATCGACGATTTCCTGGCCGTCCACCCGGATGTCGCCGCCGTCGTATTCCGCGGTGAAAGCCAGCATCAGGGAATGCGGAAAGGGCCAGGACTGGCTCTTGAAGTATTTCAGGTCGCGCACGCGCAGGCCGACTTCTTCCTCGACTTCGCGGTGCACGGTGGCTTCCAGCGATTCGCCGGCTTCGACGAAGCCGGCCAGGGCACTGTAGCGGCCGGCCACGAAGTTGGCGTTACGCGCCAGCAGGATGCTGTCGCCCTTGCGGATCAACACCATCATCGCGGGGGAAATGCGCGGATACGCCGACAGGCCGCAGTTCGGGCATCTCATGCAGAATTCGTGCGACACGCGGACGGTGGGCGTGCCGCAGTGGCCGCAATAGCGGTGCGTGCGCGCCCATTCCGCGATCTGGAAGGCGCGGCCCGCCACCGCCGAGGCCTCTTCGCCCAGCAGGGGGAACATCTCGCGCAGCCGCTTGAAGATGTATCCCGGCGGCGGCGCCGCGTCGCGCGCCAGCGCCGCGCTGATACAGGCGTGTCCCAGATGGTGGCCGACGGCCTGCCATTCGACCTTCACGGCCCATTCATGGCTGTGCACCTCTTCGCCCGGCAGCGACAGGTCGTCTCGCACCAGCAGTTCGCTGCCGCGGAATACGAAAACCCGTCCGGCCGGGCTGCCGGCGATGTCGAGCGGGATAGGCGATGCGGTCGGGTCTGCCATGTGCGGGAGCGGCGGTTCTTATATAACCTGCCCCGCGCGGCGGCGGGGCGGTGGGGGTGGCGCGGCTCAGCCCGCGGCCAGCGCTTTTTCGATCTGCGCGTGGAATTCCTTGGGATCGTATTCGCCCAGGTAGCGCTTGATGATCCTGCCCTGCCTGTCGATCAGGAAAGCGGTGGGAGTCAGGCGGACGTCGCCGAAAGCCTGGGCCGCCTTGCCCTGCGTGTCCAGCGCCACCGTAAAAGGAAGCTTGCGGGTCTGGGCGTAGTTCAGGACGTAGTTGGGCGGGTCGTACTGCATGGCCACCGCCACCGTCTGGAAGCCCTGAGCGGAATAGCGGTTGTAGTCGGCGATGGTGTCGGGCATCTGTTTGACGCAGGTCACGCAGTCGGTGGCCCAGAACTTGACCAGCACCACCTTGCCGCGCAGATCCTGCAGCGAGACTTTCCTGCCGTCGATCGAGGCAAAGGTGACATCCGGCGCGGCCTGCACGGGACGCCAGACGAACCAGCCGGCGATACCCGCGACCACCGCGACCATGACTGCGACAACGAGCTTCTTCATTTCGGCACCGTCCCTTCGCGTTCCGTCGCGGAACGCATCACGCCTTGCTCCAACGCTTTACCATTGCGGGCTACTTGATCGGCATCGCCTGCGCGCCACCGCCGCCCGCGGGCGCATCCGAGGCGCTGCCGCCCGTTTCTATGGGCGCCCGCTGCGGCGCGGCATTTGCCGGCGCGGCGTTCGACCCCGCGGTACTGCCCGACAGCCGCACGGCTTCCTCGCGGCTGATGATGTCGAACAGTTTAACCACCTTGGCCACCCCGCTGACGCCCGCCGCGGCATTCGCCGCATATTCTCCTTCGGCCTGGGTTACTTTCCCCTGAAGATAGACCACGCTCTTGTCCGTGGTGACGGAAATGGAGCCGGATGGCACGAATTTGGTATTGAGCAGTTCGCTGCGGACCTTGGAGCTGAGCCAGGTGTCGTTGGACCGCACGCTGAAGCTGGAGGCCGGGCCGATGGTCAACTGGTTGACCACTTTCTTGACCTTTTCGACGCCCTGCGCCAGGGATGTCGCTTCCGCCTTGGCGGCTTCGTTGGGCACTTCGCCCGTCAGCAGCACGACGCTCTCATAGGTATTGGCGCTGACGTGGGCGGCATCGCCCAGTTTCTGCGAAATCGCGTGCTCGACCTTGAAGCTGATGTTCTGGTCGTCCAGCTGGGTGCCGGAGGTGCGGCGGTCCGTCACGACGACCGCCGCGCCGGCGGCGGCGCCGCCCACCACGACCGGGGCGCAGGCCGACAGCGTCACGACCGACGCGGCGAGCGCGGCGGCCAGGGGAATGGCGTTGAATCGGCTCTTGAATGTCATTCAGTGTCTCCCAGCAGTAAGGCATCGATACCATCGCACAAGGCATGCAGCAGCACGATGTGTGCTTCCTGGATGCGCATGGTCCGGTCGGACGGCACGCACAAATGGACGTCATGCGCGGTCATGAGTTCCCCGATTACGCCGCCGCCCTTGCCGGTCAGCGCGATAACGTGCATTTCGCGCTGTTGCGCGGCCTGGACGGCACGCACCACATTCGGCGAGTTGCCGCTGGTGGAAATGGCCATCAGCACGTCGCCGGGCTGGCCGAGGGCGTTGACCTGGCGTTCGTACACTTCATCGAAGCCGTAATCGTTGCCCACCGCTGTCAGGATGGAGGTGTCGGTGTTCAGCGTAAGCGCCGCCAACGGCAACCGTTCGCGTTCGAACCGGCCGACCAGTTCGGCGACGAAATGCTGGGCGTCCGCGGCCGAGCCGCCGTTGCCGCAGGCGAGGATCTTGGCGTTGTTGGCCAGCGCGCCGAAAAGCACGTCCACGGCCACGCTGAGCGTATCGGCCAGCGCGCCGCGGCTGGCCTGGAGGGTGGCGATCGCATTATTGAAGTGCGACACCATGCGAGTCGTCATATCAATCATGCCGCGGATTATCTCACGGGCACATCGAAGGCGTGGCGCAGCCAAAGCGGTGTATCGCCCTCGAAGGCGACTACGTCGAAACGCACCCGGGGTTGCCGTCCGCGCCAGTGGCGCGCCGTCAGCCATGGCAACGCCCAGCAGGCCGCCCGGATCAGGCGCGCCTGCTTGCTCCATCCGACGCTGGCGGCGGCGCCGCCGTAGCGGCCATCGCCGCGCGCGCGCACTTCCACCAGGACAAGCATGTCGCCATCCCGCAGCGCCAGGTCGATTTCCCCCGCCCGGCAGCGCAGGTTGCGCGCCAGCGGACGCAGGCCGGCACGCACCAGCAGCGCCAGCGCACGGTCTTCGTAGTCGCTTCCCACCCTTTGCCTGGGAGAGACCCGGGGCGGGTCGCCCGCGGCCGGCGGCGGCCGTGGCGCGCGCCGCCGCCGGCGCAGGCGCGCGGCCTGGGCGCGGCGGGAGGTCTCGAACAGCAGGGCGGATGGATCGTCGGGCATGGCGCGTCGGAGGGCGGATAAGCCACTACACTGGCACGGTCTGCTTCCTGTTTTTTCCGCAATGAACGAAAACGTCGCATCGCCGGCCGGCGGCGAGTCCTGGCGCCGGATCGCCGAACGCGTCGCCGCGCAGCAATGGCCCCCCGCCACCCTGTATGTCGTGGCCACGCCCATCGGCAACCTGGGGGACCTTAGCCTGCGCGCCTGGGAAGCCCTGAACCGCGCGGATGTCATCGCCGCCGAGGACACCCGCGAAAGCCGCACCCTGATGGACGCCTGGGGCATCGGTACCCCCTTGATGGCGGCGCACCGCCACAACGAGGCGGCCGCGGCGCAGGCGATCTGCGCCAGGCTGGCGCAGGGCCAGCGCGTGGCCCTGGTGTCCGACGCCGGCGCCCCGGCGGTCAGCGACCCGGGCGCGCGCATCGTACGCGCGGTCCGGCAGGCCGGGCACGCCGTCGTGCCGGTGCCGGGCCCCAGCGCCGTCATCGCCGCCCTCATGGCCAGCGGCGTGACCTCCGACGAGAACCCCGCCTACGTCTTCGCCGGTTTCCCGCCCGCCAAATCGGCGGCGCGCCAGCGCTGGCTGGCGCAATGGTGCGCCCTGCCGGCCCCGGTGGTGATGTTCGAATCGCCGCATCGCCTGGCCGCCACGCTCGCCGACATGCGCGAGACGCTCGGTCCGCGGCGCGAGGTCACCGTCGCGCGCGAACTGACCAAGCGTTTCGAGGAAGTCGCCACCATGCCGCTGGAAGAGGCCGGGCAGTGGCTGGGCGCACAGCCGCATCGCGGCCAGGGCGAGTTCGTGCTGATCGCGCATGCCGCGCCGGCGGAGGCCGCCGACGAGGGCGTGGACGCCGCCACCGATGCCTTGCTCGACGCCTTGCTGGAATCGGTGTCGGTGCGCGATGCCGCCCGGGTCGCGGCGCGCGTCAGCGGCTTGCCGCGCGATGTTCTTTACGCCCGGGCGCTGGCGCGCAAGCCATCATGAGCGCGCCCGCCACGCCGTCGCGGCTGCGCATCGTCGAGACGCCGCTCGGGCCCATGCGCCTGGAGGCGGAAGGCGGCGCGCTGGCGGGCGCGTGGTTTGTCGGCCAGGAGGGCTGCCCGCCCATGCCGCCGCGGGCGGACGCTGCGGGGAGCACGCCAGCGCCGGCTGGGCGAAATGGATCGCACGCGCCGGCCGTCGCCGGCTTGCATGGCGCCGCGGCAGTGGACGCCATCCTGGACCAGGCTGCCGCGGAACTGGCGGAATATTTCGCCGGGCAGCGGCGCGAATTTTCGCTGGCGATGGCCCCGCGCGGTACGCCTTTCCAGCGGCGGGTCTGGGATGCGCTGCGCGATATCCCGTTCGGCGGCCTGGAAAGCTATGGCGCCCTGTCCACCCGTTGCGCGCAGGCTGCCGCGGTGCGGGCGGTGGCGCAGGCCGTCGGGCGCAATCCGATTTCCATTTTCATCCCGTGCCACCGCATCGTCGGCGGCAACAGCGCGCTGACCGGATTCGGCGGCGGCCTGATCCGCAAACAGGCCCTGCTGGCGCTGGAGGGGCACACTTATGCCGCCGCATTGCCGGCCGCGAAAAAGCTGGACCGAAACCCAGCGCAGGGTAGTCTCTGGTAGACGCGGCCGGGTCCGGCCTCCGGACACTACGTTCGCGTGTTCCGGCTTGAGCTTCCGACTTCAGCTCCCGTCCTCGGGCTTACGCCCTGATCGGCCTACGGCTTCCGTTTAGCGCGTTGCGATGGTGGGCAGTATGCCCGTGCTGCTGGTGACCGTCTGTACCGCCGACATCGCCGCATTGCGGTCGGCATAAGGGCCGACACGGACGCGATACAACTGGCCGGCCTGTTCCACCGTGGCGGGCGGCAACCCAGCCGCGGTCAAAGGCCCGTTCACCCGCGCGGCCAGCGTTTGCGCATTGGCCGATTGGCTGAACGCCCCCAGTTGCAGATAGACGGAACCTGCGGCGACCGGTGCCTGGGCCGTGGCCGGCGCGGCAACGACGGGTGCCGCCGCCACGGATACCGGTGGCAGGGGCGTCGGACCGCCGGCCACGTCGCCGCGTCCGGCCGGCAGCGCATTAAGCGCGGCGCCGCCGGACGCCGCGCCCGCGGTCGGCGCCAGTGGCATCGCGCTGGGGGTTTCGCCGGCCGACAGCGTCACCGGCACGGGCGTGGACACCGTCGACGCCGTGGCAGCGTCGGCGTTTCCGCCGCCGTTTCTTTCGCGTTCAGCGACCATGCGCCGCACTTCGTCAGGCAGGATCCGCTGCACCGTGACTTCCCCGCTGCCCGGGCCGATGATGCCGAGCTTATAGGCCGCGACATACGAAAGGTCCATGATGCGGTTGTCGTGGAAGGGGCCGCGGTCGTTGACCCGGACGATGATGGTCTTGCCATTGATGGCGCTGGTCACGCGCGCATAGCTGGGAATCGGCAGCGTCGGATGCGCGGCCGTCATCGCATACATGTCGTAGCGTTCGCCGATCGATGTCGAGTTGCCGTGGAATTTCTTGCCATACCACGACGCGATGCCACGTTGCGTGTATGGCTGGTCGCCCGTCATCGGTACATAGCGTTTGCCGAAGACCACATAAGGCCGATTGGCGCCGCTGGCCAGCGGCTCGATGCGCGGCACGGCGTCCGGCACGGCGTCCAGGTTGCTGGGCGGATGGGCGTCCGGGCCGTCGTCCTGGTAGTAGCCCCCCCGCTTGCGCCCCCCGGTACTGGAACAACCCGCCACCACCGCGGCCAGCAAAGCGATGACGAATAGATTGCGCAAGTGCCGGAAACTCATGCGTGTTCTTCGGGGAGTTGGGTGCGGTGTCGGACCAGCAGAGGTTGGTGATCGGCGAAGCGCTGCGCCAATTGTTCGACGACATAGACGGAGCGATGCTGCCCGCCGGTGCAGCCGATGGCCACCGTCAGATAGCTGCGCGTGTCTTCCATATAGCGCGGCAGCCACTTGCGGATGAAGACCGAGATATCGTCGATCAGCTGGCGTACGGTGTCGAAGCTGGCCAGGTAGGCGGCCACCGGAGCATCCCGCCCGGTCAGTGGACGCAATACCGGATCGTAGTAAGGGTTGGGCAGGCAGCGCACGTCGAACACCAGGTCGGCGTCGCGCGGCACGCCCCGCTTGAAGGCGAACGACTCGAAGGTCAGCACGACCGCCTGGCGGTCGGCCTGCACCAGGTCGCGGATCCACGCGCGCAACTGCCCCGGCGTGAGCTCGGACGTGTCGATCACATGTTCCTGCTCGCGCAGCGGCGCCAGCATCTCGCGCTCCACGCGTATGCAATCGAGCAGCGAAGCCGGCTTGCCGCCGCGCTGCAGGCGATCGGTCAGCGGATGGCGCCGGCGCGATTCGGAATAGCGCTGGACCAGCGTATTGGTGTCGGCATCCAGGAATACCACCCGGATGCGGGTGCCCACCGCGCGCAGCGTGGCGATGGCGGCGGGCAGCTCGGCAAGCTCGCCCGGCGAGCGCACATCGATGGCCACGGCCACGCGCGCCATGGCGTCATCGCGCGCGCTGGCGATAAAGTCGGACAGGAAACGGACCGGCAGGTTATCGACGCAGGTATATCCGGAATCCTCCAGCAGCCGCAGGGCGACCGATTTGCCGGAGCCGGATATGCCGGTGATAAGGACGACGCTGAACATGACCATGATTGTGGCATGAATTGTGTTGCCGGATTTCTTCGCGCGCCGGCCGGATGTGCCCGCGCGCCCCTGCGACAAGCCATATCGCCGCGGCCCGACGGGGCGCGTACGTAACTGATATGCCCGTAAACTGTGCGACTGCCCCTGTTCTGTTTTCGCGAAAACAGGCCTAATCCAGCATACCTATATATAAAAAGAGGCGCGATCGATGGGAGTCTTCAGGCTGTGCCGCGCCGCCTGCGCGGCGGCGTTCCTGGTGGGCGCATCCGTGGCGCAGGCGCAGGACCCCGGCAACGCGCCGCTCGAACCGGGCACCATGCGGGCTCGCGTGGCGGCCTGTACGGCCTGTCACGGCGAACAAGGCCGCGCCGGCCCGGACGGCTACTACCCGCGCCTGGCCGGCAAGCCTCGCGACTACCTGTACCACCAGCTGCAGAATTTTCGCGACGGCCGCCGCCAGTATGCCCCCATGGCGCATCTGCTGCGCAATCTGCCGGACAGCTATCTGGGGGAGATCGCGGCGTATTTCGCCGACCAGCATGTGGCCTATCCGCCGCCCTCGCGCGCCGATGTCGGCGCGGCCATGCTCGAACGCGGCCGCCTGTTGACCACCGCGGGCGAACCGGGGCGCGGCGTGCCCGCCTGCGTCGCCTGCCACGGCGCGAGCCTGGGCGGCCTGGCGCCCGCCATCCCCGGGCTGCTCGGCTTGCCGCGCGACTACCTGCTGGCGCAGATCGGCAGCTGGCGCAGCGGGACGCGGCGGGCGGCCGAACCGGACTGCATGGCCCATGTGGCGCGCCAGCTGGATCCGGAGGATGTCGCCGCGGTCGCCGCATGGCTGTCCTCGCAGCCCGTGCCTCCCACGTACGAGCCCGCCGCGGCGGCATCGATCACGCTACCCACCGCCTGTGGCAGCCAAACGCAGCAATAGCCTCTTGCCCATGTCCTCCTCCCCCTCAAACGACTCCCCGCGCGGGGCGCGCGGCAGAAACGCCGGCCGGATCGCCGTCCGCATCGTCGTCGCGCTGCTGCTGGTCCTGGCCGCCGGCGTGGCCGCGCTGGCGTGGCGCGGCTATCGTGACGATCGGTCCACCGGCCCGGTCCAGGCCGGCGCCGATCCCGCCCAGCGCGTGGCCTACGGCGCCTACCTGGCCAAAGTGGGCGATTGCATGGCTTGCCACACGGTGCCGGGCGGCCAACCGTATGCTGGCGGCGCCGCCATCCCGACGGCCTTCGGCACCTTCTACGGCCCCAACATCACCCCCGACCCGTCCACCGGCATCGGCGCCTGGACAGCCGACGATTTCTGGCGTGCCCTGCACCAGGGCAAATCGCCATCGGGCGCACTGCTGTATCCCGCCTTTCCCTACACGGAATACACCCGCATCAGCCGCGCGGATGCCGACGCGCTCTATGCCTATCTGCGCACCGTCGCGCCGGTTGCCCGACCCAGCAGGCCGCATGACCTGGATTTCCCCTATGGCTGGCGGCCCTTGCTGGCCCTGTGGCGGGGCCTGTATTTCCAGCCCGGCGTGCACGCCGATGCCGGCGCCGATAGCGAGCTGGCGCGCGGCCGGTACCTGGTCGATGGCCTGGGGCATTGCATTGCCTGCCATGCGCCGCGCAATGGGCTGGGCGCCACGCCCGGCGGATCCGGCCTCGCGGGTGGCATCATCGAAGGCCTGGGATGGTACGCACCCGCATTGGATGGCGATCCGCGCAACGGCCTGGGACGCTGGTCGCAAGACGATGTCGCAGCCTTGCTGAAAACCGGCACCGGCGTGCACGGCGCTGCCGCCGGCCCGATGGGCGAAGTCGTCGCGGGCAGTACGCAATACCTGACCGATGCCGACGCGCGCGCGATCGCGGGGTATCTGAAGTCGCTGCCCGCCGGTCCGGCGCCCGCCGCGGCGACCGTGCGCGAGGCGGGCGGCATGCGGCGCGGCGCGGCCGTGTATAAGCAGCATTGCGTGGAATGCCATGCCGCCGACGGCCAGGGCAAAGGCAGGGACTGGCCGGCGCTGGCGGGCAATATCAGCGTCACCGCGCCCTATCCGGGCAATGTCATCCATATGGTGCTCGAAGGCGGTTTCGCGCCGGCCACGGCGGGCAATCCGCGTCCGCACGGCATGCCGCCGTTCGGCCAGGTACTGGGCGACGATGACGTCGCGGCCGTGGTGACCTATGTGCGTAACAGCTGGGGCAATGCCGCGGGCGGCGTGACCTCGTTGCAGGTCAAGCAGGCCCGGGCGATGGGCGGATAGGCGCCGACGCGCCCGGGGTTTACTTGCTGTTCTGCAGGATCGCCATGGCCTGGCGTTCCATGAATTCGCCCAGCGTGTCGATGCCGCGCAGCTTCAGGATAGTGTTGCGCACCGCGGCTTCCACCAGCACGGCCAGGTTGCGGCCGGCGGCCACCTGCAGCATCACCTTGCGGATGGGCAAGCCCAGCATGTCCTGCGTGATGTCCTGCAGCGGTAGCCGTTCGAATTTGTCCTGGGCCGTCGCGCGCACCAGGTGCACGATCAGCTTCAGGCGCATCTTGCGGCGCACGGATGTCTCGCCGAAGATGGTGCGGATGTCCAGTAGGCCCAGGCCGCGCACCTCCAACAGGTTCTGCAGCAGCGAAGGGCAGTGGCCTTCGATCATGTTCGGCGCCGTGCGCGAGAGCTCGACCGCGTCGTCCGCGACCAGCCCGTGCCCGCGCGAGATCAATTCCAGCGCCAGCTCGCTCTTGCCCAGGCCCGATTCGCCGGTGATCAGCACACCCAGCCCCAGCACGTCCAGGAAAACGCCGTGCACCGTCGTGGTCGGTGCCAGCTTCTTGCCCAGGTAAATGCGCAGCAGATCGATCAATTGCGCGGCGGGTACCGGCGTGCTCAGCAACGGCACCTGGTGCTGGTCGCATTGGTCGATGAGGTCCTGAGGTGCCGTCAGGCCATCGGCAAGCAGGATCGCCGGCACGCCGCCGATCAGCAGTTCGTCCATGTGGTGCATGCGACGCCGCAGGTCGAAACGGGTGTAGTAGGCCAGCTCTTCCTGTCCGAACACCTGGATGCGCGAGGGGTGGATCAGGTTCAAGTGGCCGACCAGGTCGGCCGCGGCCATGCCGTCGTCCGGCACGATCCGGTCCGCCGCGCCTTGTCCCGCGATCCAATTGAAGGGGATTTTGTCGGCGTTGTCGTCGACCAGTTCCTGGACGGTAAGCATGGCGATGGGAAGATCAGAGTGTGCCGGTCGTCAACATGCGATGCACCGCCATCGGATCGGTTTCCGTGGCCAGGGCTTCGCGTAGGGGTTTGTTGGACATCAATTGCGCGAGCTCGGCGAGTATATCCAGGTGCTGCTGGGTCGCGTTCTCCGGCACCAGCAGGAACAGCAGCATGCTGACCGGCTGATTGTCCGGCGAGTCGAAGGGCACGGGCCGCGACAGGCGGAAGAACGCCGCCACCGCCTCGTTCAGGGACTTGACCCGGCCGTGCGGTACGGCGACGCCTTGGCCCAATCCGGTGGAACCCAGCCGCTCCCTGGCGAAGAGGCTGTCGAATACGGTCGAACGGGCCAGGCCGTGATGGTTTTCGAAAAGCAGGCCCGCCTGTTCGAATGCCCGCTTCTTACTGGTGGCCAGCAGGTCAAGCACGACATTCCCGGCAGGCAGGATGCGGGGCAGATGATTCATGATTGGATTATATGTTCATATGCCGCAACGCAAAAAAACAGATAAGGCGGCGCGCGGCGTCTTTATTCCCTCGTGCGGAGAGATCGCTTCCGGCAAATGGGGATTCGGTGCAGGTGGGAAATGCGGGGGCGGGGGTTGCTGCGTCAGGGCCGCAAGCTGGGCCGGGGGAGGTTCAGCATGACCGATGCCCCGAAAACGTGGGATCTGCGGGACATCGGCGCTTGGGACCTGCGTTGCGCGTATGGCGCGAACTTATCGCTCGTCAACGAGCGTTCGTGAGGCGCGGTGCGGCATCAGGCCGCTGCGGGTAGTCGCTTCACGGACTCGGTGGCGTGGCTCTGTACCTTATCCTTGTGTCTGATAACCTGACGGTCGATTTTATCGGCGAGCAGGTCAATGGCGGCGTAGAGGTTTTCATCCTGTGCTTCGCAATGGATGTCCTTGCCTCGCAATCTCATGGTGACCTCGGCGGTATGTCGCAACGGTTCCACCGAGAGCATGACCTGCACATCGATGATGTGATCGAAATGCCGCAGAGCTCGCGCCAATTTGTTCACTACATACTCCCGGATCGCCGGGGTGACGTCGAGATGACGACCGCAGATGCTTAGATTCATAGTGCAATCTCCTTCTGCCAAGAAAAGGTTCGTTTGCGCGTAAGAGCAGAGATTTCCCGCTGTGTATCTCCTTGTAAAAAACGAAGGAACCGATACTTTCAGAGCTCCGCCCACCGCCCTACGGCTGAGTGAGATGCGGCGCCCTGTAATCCTAGTGTAAAGACTCCAGCGGGCAATTCAATCCGTCCCTGAAAGAAGTCCGCGGCCCGCCCGTTGAAACGCGTCGACCGTTACATTTTGAAGTGTTCACCCAAATAGACGCGCCGTACGGCCGGGTCCCCGACGATGTCTTCCGGATGGCCGTCCGTCAATACCTTGCCTTCGCTGATGATGTAGGCGCGGTCGCAGATGCCCAGCGTTTCGCGCACGTTGTGGTCGGTAATCAATACCCCGATGCCGCGGCTTTTCAGGAAGCGCACGATGCGCTGGATTTCGATCACGGCAATCGGATCGACACCGGCGAACGGTTCGTCCAGCAGGATGAAGCGCGGGCTGGTGGCCAGGGCGCGCGCGATTTCCACACGGCGGCGCTCACCGCCGGACAGGGAAATCGCCGTATTGCCGCGGATATGGCCGATCTGCAGTTCGTCGAGCAGCAGTTTGAGGTTTTCATTGATGGCCTGCGCGGAGATCTGCCGTCCGCGCTCGTCCTGCTGCAGTTCGAGGACGGCACGGATATTCTGTTCCACGGTCAGCCGGCGGAATACGGAGGCATCCTGCGGCAGGTAGGAAAGACCAAGACGGGCGCGCTTGTGTATGGGCAGGCCGGTGATGTTCTGTTCGTCGATCTCGATACGGCCGGCCTCGGCCGGCACCAGCCCCACGATCATGTAGAAGCTGGTCGTCTTGCCCGCGCCGTTCGGCCCGAGCAGGCCGACGACTTCGCCGCTGTCCACGGAAAGCGATACGTCCTGTACGACGGTGCGCCCGTGGTAGGTCTTGCGCAGGCCTACCGCCCGCAGGCTGCTGGGACGGGACGTGGCCGGCGTCTGGGCTTCGGGAGTGGCTTGCGTGATCATTGAGTGTGGCTGCAGTCGGATAAACGGGATACCGGCGATGCCGGTGGCGCGCCGGCCGCGCTGGCGCGGCGGCGGGGAGACATCAGGGCTTGACGGCAGACTTGCCGGGGGCGGCTTTGCCCGCGGCGGGCTTGCCTTGCTGCGCCCGGCATTCCGCGATGGCCGCGTCGGTGCGCGCGCGCGGTTCCATGACGGAACGGACGCGGCCGGCTGGCGCCGAGGATTCGGGGCCGCCTATGGCTTCGTAGGTGCCTGCCTTGTCGTTATAGCGGACGCGGTCGCCACGGATGGTGTCGAAGGGCTTGCCGCAGATGAACCGTGTCACAACGGCCTGGCCGATCAGGTCGAAGGTACTCTTGGTGCCGTCGTATTCGGCGCGGCGTCCCACCCCTTCGATCACCTCGAAGTTTTCCGGACGTTCCTGGCGCACGGTCACCATCTTGCCCGGGCTGGCCAGCGCCGTGCCGTACTGGTTGCCCTGGGCATCCTCGCGCATCTGGAGTTCGTCGGAATGCAGGGTCATCAGGCCGCGCGTCATGATGACGTTGCCGGTGAACACGCTGGTCTTCTTGACATCATCGTAGTGCAGGGTTTCCGACAGGATCACCGTATTCGGTTCCTGCTCGGGCGTTTGTGCGCCGTCCTTGCCGGAGGCCTTCGTCCCATTGGTGCCAGGGCTTTTCTTGGCGGGAGACTGTCCCGACACGGCGGGCGCCGGCGACGTGGCGGGCGCCACGGGCGTGGCCGCTGCGCCTTGCGCCTGCGCGCTGGCGGCGGCCATGGCAAGGATGACGCCGGTCAGCCAGACAGACGGCGGGCGTTTGGGGAGTGCAATCATCATTGTTTTTTTACGGATGCGTGGGCGGGCGCCTGCGCGGACGCGGCGGGCGTCCGGGCGGGCGGTCGTGTATCGGTCCGCGGCGCGGGCGAGCCATCCGCGGGCTTGGATTGGTCCTTGGGCTTGTCCTTGGAATTCGTATGCTGCGTGTCCGCGGGCGCGATTTCCACGTTGGTGGACGAGAATACTTCCAATTGGCGGGTCTTGTTGTTGTACTTCATTCCCGTCCCGTTCATGCGCGACTGGCCGCGCGTCACCAGCGCGGGCAATGTGGTGCTGATCGTGTCATCGTCGGGCAGGATCACCAACTGCTCGCTGCGCACGTCCAGCGGCGGAGTGTCCGCATCCGGCTGGCGATGCATGTGCGCGTTCTTGTCCATCACGATGCGTTTGCCGCCTTCATACATCGTGGCCGTCTCGGACGTCGCCACGGTGATGGGCGTGTTGGGGCGCAAACCGACGGCGCGCGGGTCGGTCACCACGTAGGAATCGTCGTCCGGGTAGTGTTCGCCGTAATCGCCTTCCATGCGGTTGATGGGCTTGCCGTCCTGGCCGGTGCGCACCATGACGAAGTTGCGCGACCACGCGTCCATTTCGTGCGTCAGGCGCCGTGGCGGATCGGTCGGCACGGCCCGCTGGGTATAGTCGGCCGCCCACCACGTCCCGAGAACCAGGGCGAGGAGCAGAAACAGCGCGATCAGCGAGGGGAAGCGTTCTTTCATGCGATACGGTAGGTCATTCTGTGCGGTGCGGTCCGGTGTTGTGCCGGGGCGTGGTGTGCGATGGCGGGAGTGGAGGACAGGCCGGGGTTACTGGATCGCGCCCGGACCGAGCAGCCCCGGAGAGGCCAGCAGCGCGCCGAGCCGGCCCTGGCACGCCAGCAGCACGTCGCAGCATTCGCGCACCGCGCCGCTGCCGCCGGGCTGGGTGGCCACCCAGTGCGCCCCCTGCGCCACGTAGGCCGGGGCGTTGGGTACGGAGGCGGCGAAGCCGGCTCGCTGCATGGCCGGCAGGTCGATGATGTCGTCGCCCATGTAGCCGGTCTGCTCCAGCGTCACGCCGCTGCGCTGCGCCAGTGCCGCAAGGGCGCCGCCCTTGTCGCGCACGCCCTGCATGACTTCGGCGATGCCCAGCTCCGCGGCGCGCCGGTCCACGATGGGGCCGGATCGGCCGGTGATGAGCGCGACCGCGATCCCGCCTTCGGCCAGCAGGCGCAGGCCATGGCCATCCAGGGCATTGAATCGCTTGAAGAGTTCCCCATGCTCGCCGTAGTACAGGCTGCCGTCGGTGAGCACGCCGTCCACGTCGAACACCATCAGGCGCACGGCGGCCGCGCGCTCTTTCACGGCGGGCTGCAGTCGCGCCAGTATCAGGGCTTCCGCGGGATGTATCGCCGAATGCGCCGTTGCAATCATGTTCATACCACCTTTGCCGCCATCAGGTCGTGCATGTGTAGGGCGCCGATCAGCACGCCGTCGGGATCCAGGACGAGCATCTGGCTGACGCGCAATTCATCCATCTGTTGGGCGGCGACCACCGCCAGGGCATCGGGGGGCACCGTATGCGGCGACACCGTCATGCCGTCCGTGATCTTCAGACCGCGCACGTCGCCGTGGCGTTCAATGAGGCGGCGCAGGTCGCCATCGGTGAAGATGCCCAGCGGATGCCGTCGCTCATCCACGATGACCGTCATGCCCATGCGCTTGCGGGATATTTCCTCCAGGGCGCGGGACAGGGAAGCGTCCGAAGGCACCATGGGCAGGGCGTCGCCTTGCCGCATGACGTCCCGCACATGGGTCAGCAGGCGCCGGCCCAGCGTGCCGCCGGGATGCGAGCGCGCGAAGTCCTCCGGCCCGAAGCCGCGCGCTTCCAGGCAGGAGACAGCCAAAGCATCGCCCAGCGCCAGCGCCGCCGTCGTGCTGGCGGTCGGCGCCAGGTTCATGGGGCAGGCTTCCTGCGTGACACTGACGTCCAGGTGGATATCGGCCTGCCGGGCCAGTTCGGAAGCCGGGTTGCCCGTCATGGCCACCACGCGCGTGCCCAGGCGCCGCGCGGCCGGCAGGATGGTGAGAAGTTCGCTGCCCGAGCCGGAATAGGAAATGGCGATCAGCACGTCGTCGGCGGTGAGCATGCCGAGGTCGCCATGCACGGCTTCGGCCGCATGCAGGAAGAACGACGGCGTCCCGGTGGATGCCAGCGTCGCGGCGACCTTGCGCGCGATATGGCCCGTTTTGCCGATACCGCTGACCACCACGCGGCCACGGCAATTCAGCAGCATGTCCACGGCGTGGGCGAAACTGTCGTCCAGACGGGCTTCCAGTTCGTGCAGGGCTTGCGCCTCGATGCGCAGCGTGCGCCGGGCCGAGGCCAGCGCCGCGTCCGGAGAAGTAGCGGGAAGGGCATTCATGGAGCGATTTTAATCGCAGAGCGGCAACTTGCCCGAGGCGGAGGCGGTTGGTTCCATCACACCCGGCGCGGCACGGAAGGGGTGGCTGCCTTCCTGGGGGCCAGGGCTGCCCGGCCGGGTTGCCCGGGCACGGACCCTATGGCATGCTGGCGGGCTCCCATGCCGCGGGCCCGGCCCGTTCTCCACACGCAGGTTTTCCCATGTCCTCGATTCCCGCACCCCGATTCGGCACGCCGCTGTCTTCCGCCGCCACCCGCGTCATGCTGCTGGGCGCCGGAGAGCTCGGCAAGGAAGTCGTCATCGCCTTGCAACGCCTGGGGGTAGAGGTCATTGCCGTGGACCGCTACGCCGACGCCCCGGGCCAACAGGTGGCCCATCGCGCGCAAGTGGTCTCCATGACCGACCGCGACGCGCTGCGCGCGGTCATCGAACGCGAGCAGCCCCATGTCATCGTGCCGGAAATCGAGGCCATCGCCACGGACCTGCTGGTGGAGCTGGAAGCCGCGGGCACCGTCCGCGTCACGCCCACGGCGCGCGCGGCCCAGCTCACCATGAACCGGGAAGGCATACGCCGCCTGGCGGCGGAAACCCTGGGCCTGCCCACATCGCCCTACAAATTCGTCGATACCGAGGCGCAGTTGCGCGACGCCATCGACGGCGGCATCGGCTACCCCTGCGTGATCAAGCCCGTCATGTCCTCGTCCGGCAAGGGGCAATCGGTCATCAAAGGCCCGGACGACGTCGCCGCCGCCTGGCGTTATGCCCAGGAAGGCGGCCGCACCGGCGCCGGACGCGCCATCGTGGAAGGCTTCATCCGTTTCGACTACGAAATCACCCTGCTTACCGTACGCGCCCGCGGCGCTTCGGGCGAGATCGAGACCGCTTTCTGCGCGCCTATCGGCCATAAGCAGGTCGATGGGGACTATGTCGAAAGCTGGCAGCCGCATCCCATGTCGCCGCTGGCGCTCGAGCGCGCCCGCGCCATCGCCCTGGCGGTAACCGGCAACCTGGGCGGCCTGGGCCTATTCGGGGTCGAACTGTTCGTCGCTGGCGACCAGGTCTGGTTCTCCGAAGTCAGCCCGCGTCCCCATGACACCGGTATGGTGACGATGATCACGCAGATACAGAACGAATTCGAATTGCATGCCCGCGCGCTGCTGGGCTTGCCGGTGGATGTCGGCATGCGGCAATCCGGCGCCAGCAGCGTGATTTATGGCGGTGTAGAGGCCAAGGCCGTGACCTTCGACGGCGTGGCCGCGGCGCTGGCCGAACCAGGCACAGATATCCGCCTGTTCGGCAAACCCGAATCCTTCGTCAAGCGCCGCATGGGCGTGGCGTTGGCGACCGCCGGTGACGTGGATGCCGCCCGGGAAAAGGCGCTGCGCGTGTCCGGCTCGGTGACCGTGAAGGCAGCGCCGTAGTCGTGTGAAGCGCGCGCCGCGAATCCGGGCCCGGTCAGCATATCCTCGTCGGCGCCGTTCCGGTACCGGAACGAAAAACGCCCGGTAAACCCGGGCGTTTCGGCGATCGCGGCCGCGGTTTATTTGCCGGCCGGTTTCGCCGACATGGCCAGCGTGAACTGGTCGCGGCGGCCTTCGTAGACGATGCCCTTGCGGTAAGCCCACAGCGTGCTCTCGAAGTGCAGCGGGATCAGCGGCACATCGGCCAGCGCGATCTTCGTCGATTCCTCCAGCAGCTTGCGCCGCTTATCGGCGTCCACGGTGACCGCGGCTTCCCGGTAGACCTTGTCGAATGCCGGATTGGAATAGCCGCCGTAGTTGCTGGTCCCCAGGGACTTCGCCGCGTCCAGCGACGTTACCCACAATTGGAACAGCGCCGACGCCTCGCCGACTTCCGACGGCCATCCGCCCATCGAAAAGCTGAATTCCCTCTTGGCCCGCTTGGGGAAGTAGATCGACGCGGTCATCGCGTCGACATTGGTCTTGATGCCGATGCGCGACAGGTACTGCGCGACCGCCTGCGCGACCTGGCCGTCATTGATATAGCGGTCGTTGGGCGAGGACAGCGTCAGCTCGAAGCCATCGGGATAGCCGGCCTCGGCCAGCAGCTTCTTCGCCCCGGCGGGGTCGTATTTGATCTCCGGCGCATGGGCCAGGCCGCCGAACATGCCGTCCGGCATGTATTGATAGGCGGGGGTCGCCATGCCGTCCATGATGCGTTGCGTGATCGCCTTGCGGTCGATCGCCATATTGATGGCCTTGCGCACGCGCAGATCCTGGAGCGGATTCTTGCCGTTGGGCGCCTTTACCTGCGGGCTGGGATCGCGGCCCACATCGGGCTGGAAGAACACCAGGCGGGTCGACGGCGTGGCCACATAGGCGAATTTGGGATTTTCCTTCAAGCGGGGGATGTCGCGCGCCGCCGGGTTTTCGATCAGGTCGAAATCGCCCGAGAGCAGCCCGGTCATGCGCGGCCCGGCATTGGGCACGGGCACCATCTTGACTTCTTTCCAGTACGGTTTGGGGCCCCAGTAATGCTCGTTGCGCACCAGTTCGATGCCCGTGCCCTTCACGTAGGACTTCAGGAGGTAGGGGCCGGTGCCGATCGCGTCCTTGCCATTGTTGAAGTCGACCACGGTGGGCCAGGGGCCCGTCACGCCGCAGCCTTCCTTGGGCGCGAACGTCAGCTTGCCGTGCGGCACGATGCCATTCCAGATGATGGGCAGCGAGCGGGCAATCTCCGCCGGCATCACGGGCAGCGGCTGGCGCGTCTTGATGATGACCGTGTAGTCGTCCGGCGTCTGCACATCGGCGAACATCTGCGTCAGCGTGGCATACGACCTGGAAATATTCGTCTCGTTGTTCAGCGTGCGGCAGATCGTGAACAGCACGTCCTGGGACGTGAACGGCTTGCCGTTGGAGAAGGTCACGTCGTGGCGCAGCTTGAATTCCCAGGTCAGGTCATCCAGGTTCTTCCAGGATGTGGCAAGCGCCGGTACCAGATTCATATTCGCGTCGCGTCCTATCAGCGAGCTGTAGACGTGTGCCGCAAAGGCATCGTTCGCCGACATCTTGTGATAGTGCGGGTCCGCGGAAGTCGGCTCGGCCGATAGCGCGATCTTCAAGGTCTGGGCCTGGGCCGGGACGGCCGCGGCAATACCGACGCTGGCGCACAGCAGGGCCAGGGCATGGCGGGGAAACAGCATGGATGTACTCCGGGGAAGTGGCGCGCGATAACCGCAGCCGCTTCGGCTGGCGGCCCCGCGGCGCTCCGGTCGCCGCCCGGCGAGGAGCGGCCAGGGACGCAACCGTAACCAACTCGTTATCAGACGTATCGCCGAAGCGGCCGATTATGGTGAGACGGTGGAAACCCTGTCAATGCGCGTTAGCGAGAAGACAACGGTTTGCGGGGGAGGAGGTGAGGAAAGGCGGACTGCCAATGCCGCCGTCGAGCCGTCCGCTCCCCAGGAGGGGAAGAGGCGGGTCGGCTGGAGGGGTGAAGAGGGAGAGGGTCGCCGGCGCGCGGACACGCCGCGCCCAGGGCTGCCGGTTCTTCGCGGAGGGGCGCGGGGAACCGGCAAGCCCGGTAATGGCCGGGTCGCGCGACGCACATCACTGCTGCGGCGCGACACCGGTCATTACCGTAAGGCTGCGCCACCGCCGCGGACCGGAATGCGGCCGCTGCCATGGCAACTGCTGCTACGACTGCTGGTACTGCTACGTCAACTACGACTACAGACACTGCGGGTACGGCTACGTCAATGGCAACGACGAACTGCTGATGCTGCTACTGCGACACTGCTGCTACGACAACTGCTGGTGCTGCTACGACAACTGCTACTGCTACTGCGACAACGGCTGCTATTGCTACGGCACTGCAACAACGACTACTGCAGCCACGACAACTACCACTGCTGCAACAACTTCAACTGCGCTACTGCTACTTATCGCTAAACAACCGCGGGGTGCCGTTCCACGACTCGATGTTGCTCTACAAGACACCGCCGCGTTCACTACGCACTACTACTTGCTATTGCCACTGCTTCTACGGCTACTGATACGCCCACCGCGGACGACAGGCATGATGGCCTTGTCGGACACTGTGGCGCCTATCGCGCGGGTCGCATCGACGGGTCGCGGCCGGCCTGTGGCACGGCAATCGGCAACTCGGACGCGAATTCCACCGGCGCAAAGGCACCTTTTCCATACGGCTTGCGAGCGAGACAAGGTCTGCTCAGCCAACCGTGCGTGGCGTCTGTGCCGGCGGGTTTCTTACCACTGCGTACCGCTGAAACGGCCCGATTGCTGCTGGGCGCGGCTCATCGTGTCTTGCACTTCTTCGATGAAGTTGAAGAAGGCGCCGACGCCGTGGGCAACGGCGCGGACGGCGCGCTTGACGGCATTGACGGGGTGGGCGGCGGGTTGCGTGTTCAAGGTGTTCTCCAGGATGTCGCGTTCGAGGGCGTCGGTAAGACGAAGATTCTGGTTCAGGGCGATGTTGGTCATGTCGGTCTCCTTGCGTATCGGGTACTGCTTGCTTGGTGAAAACCATTATAGGGAAAACCCGTAGTGCAACGCAACAAAAACCTAGGGCAAACCCTAGGTTTGTTGTAATAAGACACGACGCCCCCGGGTGGCAGGAAGAAATCCTTTGCCATATCAACGTATTAGTAAGGGTCTGCGGGCCGGACGCTGTGTTCGGGAGACCCGTGGCTTTCCTCTGGAGCCGTGCCCGGGCACGGTCTTCAGGGCCGGAACAATGCGTCCCTTTTCAACGAGACCAAGCTCACGATGGTCGCTTGGCGGGGTTGCTTCGGGTACGCGCATCCCCGGCCGCGCGGGCGATGCACCGGCCACCGGGATCGGCGATGTGGCGGGCGCCCGTCCACATGCCCATGGTTAAGAAGGGCGCCTGGCGCGCCCCCCTGAATGCCCTCAATTCCGGACGCTTCGGCCCGGCGGTAGCTGCCGGGGAGAATATGTCAGGCACAATACCCAATTCCCTTTCATGTCCCTGGCCAACCTCTGCATCCGGCGTCCATGTCCACTCGTCCTCCTCCCCTGACCGGCATTCGCGTCCTAGACCTGACCCGCGTACTGGCCGGCCCCTGGTGCACCCAGAACCTCGCCGATCTGGGCGCCGAGGTCATAAAAATCGAACGGCCGGGCAGCGGCGACGATACCCGCGGCTGGGGCCCCCCCTACCTGAAGGACGCCGAGGGCAACGAAACCACGGAGGCGGCCTACTATCTGTCGGCCAACCGCAATAAGCTTTCCGTCGCGCTGGATATCGCCACGCCGCGCGGCGCGGACCTGGTCCGGCAACTCGCCATGCAAAGCGATATCCTGGTCGAGAACTTCAAGGTGGGCGGCCTGCGCAAGTACGGCCTGGACTACGACAGCCTCAGCCGGGCGAATCCCCGTCTGATCTACTGCTCCATTACCGGCTTCGGACAAACCGGTCCCTATGCCAGCCGTGCCGGCTACGATTTCATGATCCAGGGCATGGGCGGACTGATGAGCATTACCGGCGAACGCGACGATTTACCGGGTGGCGGCCCGCAAAAGGCCGGCGTCGCGGTGGCGGACCTGATGACCGGCATGTATTCCGTGACCGGCATCCTGGCCGCGTTGTTCGAGCGCGAGCGCAGCGGCCTGGGGCAGCACCTGGATATGGCGCTGCTGGACTGCCAGGTCGCCATGCTGGCCAATCAGAACCTGAACTACATGACGTCCGGCAAGGCGCCGCGCCGGGCCGGCAACGCGCACCAGAACCTGGTGCCCTATCAGGTATTCGCCGTCAGCGACGGCCACATGATCGTCGCGGTCGGCAACGACAGCCAGTTCCGTGCGTATTGCGGCGTGATCGGCCTGCCCGAACTGGCCGACGATCCGCGTTTCGCCACCAATCCCAAACGTGTGGTGAACCGCGAAGCGCTAGTCCCGATCCTGGCCGAACGCATGGCGCAGGGCGAACGCGACCATTGGCTGGCCGAACTCGAAAGCGTCGGTGTGCCGGCCGGCCCCATCAATACGCTGGACCAGGTCTACGAAGATCCGCAGGTGCGCTTTCGCGAAATGCGGCGCGAGCTGCCGCATCCGGTGGCCGGGACGGTGCCGATCGGCGCGAGCCCGCTACGGTTTTCCGGCAGCCCCGTGGAATACCGCCGCGCCCCGCCCATGCTGGGCGAGCACACAGAGCATGTGCTGCGCGAAAGACTGGGCCTGTCGGACAGCGACATCCGCGCATTGGCGGCCGGCGACCGATAGTCGCGAAGCGCCCGCGAATACCGGGCGCCGGCACGCGATGCATTCCCGGGGTCGATGGCCGCGATGGATATCCGGCGGCGACGGTAGATATTCGACGACGGTGAATACTCGGCGACCGTAGAAATCCGGCGGCGTTGGATATTGGATGGCGATAGATATTCGGCGGCCGTTCGCCCGCGGAAAAGCGCGGCGCGGCCTCTCAAGGCATCATCAGGAGACCAAATCATGGCAGGGACCATCAACATCATCGGTATCGTCGGCGCGGGCGCCATGGGACGCGGCATTGCGCAGATCGCGGCGCAGGCCGGGCTGACCGTCCGTTTGTACGACGCGAACGCCGACGCAGTGGCCGCGGCGCGCGGCAGCCTGGAGCAGACCTGGGGCAAGCTGGCCGAAAAAGGCAAGCTGACGGCGCAGGCCGCGCAAGAGGCCCTGGCGCGCATCGTTCCGTGCGCCGGGCTTGCCGACCTTGCCGATTGCCAGCTGGTGGTCGAAGCCATCGTCGAACGGCTGGAGGTCAAGCGCGAGGTCTTCAAGCAATTGGAAGCCGTCGTCGCGGACGATTGCGTCCTGGCGTCCAACACCTCGTCGCTATCGATCACCGCGATCGCCGCGGCCTGCCGCCTGCCGTCGCGGGTGGCGGGGTATCACTTCTTCAACCCCGTGCCGCTGATGAAGGTAGTGGAAATCGTCGACGGCCTGCGCAGCGATCCGGCCGTGGGCGATGCCTTGACCGAGCTCGCCCGGCGCATGGGCCATACGCCGGTGCGCGCCCGCGATATGCCCGGTTTCATCGTCAATCACGCGGGCCGCGGCATGAACACCGAAGGCCTGCGCGTGGCGCAGGAATCGGTGGCGTCGTTCGCGCAAATCGATGCCATCATGCGCGAGCAGGCGGGCTTTCGCATGGGGCCTTTCGAACTGCTGGATCTGACCGCGCTGGATGTATCCCATCCGGTGATGGAGTCGATCTACCGGCAATTTTTCGATGAGCCGCGCTTTCGTCCCTCGCCGATCACCACCGTGCGCCTGGCCGGCGGGCTGGTGGGGCGCAAGGCGGGCGAGGGGTTCTACCGTTATGTGGATGGCCAGAAGCAGGTGCCGGCCGAGCCCGCGGTGCCCACCATGCCCCCCGGCCTGAAGGTATGGGTGAGCGGCATCCATCCGCAAGGCCATGCCGCGGTATCGGCGCTGCTGGACCAAATGGGCATCCAGCGTGCGTCGGACAGCCGCGCCCCGGATGACGCGCTGATCATCGTCACGCCGTATGGCGAGGATGTCTCCACTGCCATATTCACCCAGGACCTGGACCCGGCCCGCACGGTGGGCGTGGATGCCCTGCATGGATTCGACCCGAAGCGCCGCCGTACGGTCATGGCATCCCCCGCGACCTTGCCGCAATGGCGGGATGCGGCGCATGCCCTGTTCGCGGCGGATGGCGCGCCGGTCAGCGTCATCGATGATTCGCCGGGTTTCGTGGCGCAGCGCATCGTGGCCACCATCGTCAATATCGCCTGCGACATCGCGCAGCAACGCATCGCAACGGCGCAGGACATCGACAAGGCGGTCACCCTGGGCCTGGGCTACCCCATGGGGCCTCTCGCCATGGGCGATCTGCTGGGTGCGGAAAGGATCCTGGAAATCCTGCGCAACATGCAGCGCGTTACCGGCGATCCACGCTATCGCCCCAGCCTGTGGTTGCAGCGCCGTGTGCAGTTGAAAATGTCGCTGCTGGAGGGGTAATGCGGCATTGGGCCGTTCCGGCGCGGACACGGCCGCGGCCTGGGTGGCTTCCCGCTCGGGGCTTCAGGCTTCCGGGCCTTGAAGGCTTCGACACGCCGCCGGCCGCCTAGAGCACCACCAGGTTGTCGCGGTGCACGAGTTCCGGCTCGGTCATGCTGCCCAGCAGGGCCTCGATCCGCGACGAAGGCTGGCGCATGATGCGCCGGGTGTCGGCCGCGGAATAATTGACCAGCCCGCGCGCGCATTCCTGGCCGGCCGCATCCACGCAGGCCACCACGTCGCCGCGTTCGAAGTCGCCTTGCACATCGACCACGCCGATGGGCAGCAGGCTTTTGCCTTCCTGCCGCAGCGCGCGCACGGCGCCTTCGTCCAGCACGACCCGGCCGCGCAGGCGTAGATGGTCGGCCAGCCATTGCTTGCGCGCCGACCAGACGGGCAATACCGCACGCAGCTCGCTGCCTATGCACTCGCCCCGCGACAGGCGCACCAGTACGTCGCGCTCGCGGCCGGATGCGATGACCGTGTGCGCGCCGCTGTGCGCCGCGCGCTTGGCCGCCAATACCTTGGTCAGCATGCCGCCGGTGCCGATGCCGCTGCCCGCGCCGCCGGCCATGGCTTCCAGCGCGGGGTCGCCGGCCTGGGCATGCGAGACGAAGCGGGCATTGGGATCCTTGCGCGGATCGGCTTCGTACAGGCCGCGCTGGTCCGTCAGGATGACCAGCGCATCGGCTTCGATCAGGTTGGTGACCAGCGCCCCCAGTGTATCGTTGTCGCCGAAGCGGATCTCGTCGGTGACCACGGTGTCGTTTTCATTGACGATCGGCACCACGCCCATGCGCAGCAGCGCGAACAGCGTCGAGCGCGCATTCAGGTAGCGGCGGCGGTCCGCCAGGTCTTCATGGGTAAGCAGGATCTGCGCCGTGCGCAGCCCGTATTCCGCGAAGGCGGCCTCATAGGCCTGGGCCAATCCCATCTGTCCCACGGCGGCGGCGGCCTGCAGCTCGTGCATGGCCGACGGGCGCTTGCGCCAGCCCAGCCGGGCCATGCCTTCGGCGATGGCGCCGCTGGAGACCAGCACCAGTTGCCTGCCCTGCTGGCGCAGCGCGGCGATCTGCTTGGCCCAGTGCGCGACGGCGGCGCGATCCAGCCCGCGGCCCTCGTTGGTGACGAGCGTGGATCCTACTTTGGCGACCAGCCGGGTGGCGGAGGCGATGACGGATACGGCAGTGGTGTCGGCGGACATGACGAAGGCCGGAACGTATACGGGTGGCGGGCGGTAAGCCGTCCGCGCGAATCGCGCGGCGGAGGATTGCGATTATGGCTTATTCGTCACCGCCGCGCGGCGCGGCGTCCGTGCGCGTATCGTCGAAACGCGGGTCTTCGGCGACGTAGGTGCCGTCGGCCTGGTCCTGGGCGACCTGGTCCTTGTGCCTTTCCGCATCCAGGTAGTCCTGCAGCGCCCAGATCAGGTCCTGGGTGCCTTCGCCCGTCAGCCCGGATACGGTGTAAACCGGACCGGACCAGTCGAATTGCTCGCAGAACCGCGCCTTCAGCGCCTGTGCGTCTTCGGATGGGACCATGTCCAGCTTGTTCAATACCAGCCAGCGCGGCTTGGCCGCCAGATCGGCGTCGTATTTGCGCAGTTCCTCGACGATGGCGCGCGCATCGGCGACCGCCTGCGGGATCGGGTCGGCTTCCGGGTCCGGCGAGGACACGTCCACCAGGTGCAACAGCACACGGGTACGCGCCAGGTGCCGCAGGAACAGGTGGCCCAGGCCGGCACCTTCGGAAGCGCCTTCGATCAGGCCGGGGATATCCGCCACGACGAAGCTGCGCGACGCCGACGTGCGGACCACCCCCAGGTTGGGGTGCAGGGTGGTGAACGGATAATCGGCGATCTTCGGCCGCGCGTTCGAAATCTTGCTGATCAGCGTCGACTTGCCGGCGTTCGGCAAGCCGAGCAGCCCGACGTCGGCCAGCACTTTCAATTCCAGGCGCAGGCGCCGCTGCTCGCCTTCCTTGCCCGGCGTCCATTGGCGCGGCGCGCGGTTGGTGCTGGACTTGAAATGCAGATTGCCCATGCCGCCCTGGCCGCCGGCGGCCAACACGACTTCCTCTCCGTGCCGGTTAAGGTCGAACAGCTGTTCGCCGGTGTCGGCGTCGTGCACGATGGTGCCCACGGGGACGCGCAGCACGATGTCGGCGGCGGCCGCGCCGTACTGATCGGAGCCGCGGCCGTTTTCGCCGTTGCGCGCGCGATGCAGGCGGGCATAGCGGAAGTCGATCAGCGTATTGATATTGCGGTCGGCCACCGCGATGATGCTGCCGCCGCGGCCGCCATCGCCGCCGTCGGGACCGCCCTTGGGGATGAATTTTTCGCGGCGAAAGCTCGCCACGCCGTTGCCGCCTTTGCCGGCAATGACTTCGATGGTGGCTTCGTCGACGAATTTCATGATGGCGATGCGCGTGCTGCCGCGCGATTCCGGTTTGGATTAAAGAAGAATACGAGCGCCCCTGCCATGCCGACAAGTCGGCCGGGCGGCCGCGGGGACTTCATGCGGCCCAATGACAAAAAAGCCCTGCCGCGCGCGACAGGGCTTTCTCGTGGTGCGGATCGAAAATCGCGTGCTTATTCGGCGGCGATGATCGATACCGTCTTTTTGCTCAGCGCGCCCTTGGTGCCGAACTGCACCTTGCCGTCGACCAGCGCGTACAGCGTGTGGTCCTTGCCCATGCCGCCCTGGCCGCCGGCGGCCAACACGACTTCCTCTCCGTGCCGGTTAA
>NZ_JBMQQZ010000039.1:0-66656 GCF_057362025.1 Bordetella sp.
CGCGCGGCATGCTGACGGCCGGCGTGGGCCTGACGCTGCCGCTGGGCAAGGCGGTCGATATCACGGCGAGTTACGATCGCCTCTTCGATACCGGCAATGTCTCGGCGCAGGCCTTCCAGCTAAAGGGCAGCTACCGCTTCTGACCGCTCGAAACGCCGCTCAAGACCAAGTCGACAAAGTTCCGCAGCGCGGGCGATAGCTCGCCCGCCCGGTGCGCCATGCCCAGGCTGGCGACCAGACCCGAGTCTTCCAGGGAAATGTAGTGCACGTCGTCCGATCGTGTGCCTCGCATGCATGCCGGCACGATGGAAATGCCCAGGCCGCTGGCGACCAGGTTGATGGTCGACGAGACCTGCGGCGCGTGCTGTACCACCTTGGGACTGAATCCTCTGGCCTCGCATGCGGCAACGACCATTTCGGGCACGCCGGAGCGGGTGGCGCGTGGATAGAGCACGAACAGTTCCTCGCGTAGTGCTTCCAGTCGCACGCTCTTGCGGCCGTCCAGCCGGTGGCCGTTGGGGACGACCGCCATCATGGGTTCGGTCGAGAGCAGTGAGAACGTGATTCCGCTATCGTCGCCGATGGGCAGCCGCACGAAGGCGACGTCGATGCGGCCCTGGCGCAGGGAATCCATAAGCGGTCCCGTGCGGTTCTCCTCCAGGGACATCTCGACGCGCGGATAGAGGCTGCGATAGCGTTGGAGCGCGGTCGTGACTTCCGCCCGGAACGAGGCCGACTCGGTGAAGCCGACGCTGATTCGTCCCACCATGCCTTGCGCGCTGAGCTGGCAGCGCAGGGCGGCCTTTTTGACGTGCTCCAGGATCGCGCGCGCTTCTTCCAGATAGACCTGGCCGGGTAGCGTCAGGCTGACCCGCCCGGGCTGGCGGTTGAACAGCTGCACGCCCAATTCGCTTTCGAGCGCCTTGATCTGGGCCGTCAGAGGAGGTTGGGCGATACCGATGCGCTGTGCGGCCCGGGTGAAATGCAGCTCCTCGGCAACGGCGACGAAGTACCGAAGGTGGCGTAGCTCCATATCCTATAAGTATCGGGAGTGCAGACACAATATATTAGACGGATCGCCAGCCATTGCCTAGACTCAGCGGAATCCCGCGGTTGCGTATTCGCCCGGGCTACGCAGCGCGAGCGCCCGGCTTGCACATTCGAATAGCGAGGAGATCATGGCATTCCAATCCGCCGACACCGTACGCCCGCTTTCCATCGAGGGAAGCCCCGATAGCCGTTTCTATTCGCTGGCCGTGCTGGAGGAAATGGGCCTGGGAAAAATTTCCCGCTTGCCGCATTCGATACGCGTCATCCTGGAATCCGTGCTGCGTAATCTGAACGGCTCCAGCGTGCAGGAGCACCATCTGCGCCAATTGGCCGGGTGGCAGCCGAACGGCGAGCGCAGCGGTGAAGTCCCGTTCGTGGTGTCGCGCATCGTGGCGCCGGATTCTTCGGGCGTCCCGCTGTTGGCGGATCTGGCCGCCATGCGCGACGCCGCGGCTGGACTCGGCATGTCGCCCGCGGAAATCGAGCCCCTGGTGCCGGTCGATCTGGTCGTCGACCATTCCATCATCGTCGAACATGCCGGATCCGCCGATGCGCTCAAGCTGAATATGGAGATCGAGTACGAGCGCAACGCGGAAAGGTATTCGTTCCTGAAATGGGCAGCCAATGCATTCAAGGCGTTCCGAATCTTTCCGCCGGGCTCGGGCATCGTCCACCAGGTGAATCTGGAAAATCTGGCGCGGGGCGTGCATCAGAAAGGCGGGGTGACGTATTTCGATTCGTTGGTCGGCACCGACAGCCATACGCCCATGGTCAATGGCATCGGTGTGCTGGGTTGGGGCGTTGGGGGCATCGAAGCCGAAGCCGCCATGCTGGGCGAGCCGATATATCTGGTAGCGCCCGACGTGATCGGTGTCGAGTTGACCGGTGCGCCCGCTCCGGGGATGATGGCCACGGACATCGTGCTAACGGTGGTCCAGGCTTTGCGTGCCAGGAAAGTGGTAGGGAAGTTTGTCGAGTTCTTCGGCTCGGGTGCCGCGGCCCTGACCGCGCCGGACCGCGCGACGATATCGAACATGGCTCCCGAGTATGGCGCGACGGCGGCCTTTTTCCCGGTCGATGCCAATACGCTGGAATATCTCAAGGCCACCGGCAGGACAAAGGCGGAGATCGCGGCTTTGAAGGCTTATTTCCAGGCGCAGGGCATGTTCGGCATGCCGTCTTTGGGCCAGATCGATTACACCGATACCGTTCATATCGACCTGTCTTCCGTCGTGCCGAGCGTGGCCGGACCTTCACGTCCGCAGGACCGTATCGCGCTGGGCGACCTGAAGGAAAAGGTGCGTGGCCTGTTGCCCCAGGAAGCACCTGCCGGATCCGGTTCCGGCAAGGCACTGCGTCATGGCGATGTCGTCCTGGCCGCCATTACTTCCTGTACCAATACCTCCAATCCCCGGCTGATGTTGGCGGCCGGGATCCTGGCAAAAAAGGCCGTCCAAAAAGGATTGAAAACCGCGCCGCATGTGAAGACCTCCTTCACACCCGGCTCCCGGGTCGTCACCTCGTATTTGCAGGCGACCGGCCTGGACCGGTATCTGGACACACTTGGCTTCAACGTTGCCGGCTACGGCTGCGCAACCTGTATGGGAAATTCCGGCCCGCTGGATGCGGAAATTCTTGGCCGTATCAATGACGGCAATCTCACCGTGGCCGCGGTTCTTTCGGGCAACCGGAATTTCGAGGCGCGTATCCACCAGGCCATCAAGGCAAACTTCCTGATGAGTCCGCCGCTGGTGGTGGCGTTCGCCATCGTGGGCAGGGCGGATTTCAATCCGGCCGACGACGCCCTGGGCGAAGGGGCGGACGGCAAGAAAGTCTATCTGGCCGATCTCTGGCCCACGGCGGAGGAAATGGCGCAGGTACTGCCGGTCGCGCAGGATCCCAAGCATGTGCTCGGCATCTACGCCCAGGCCGGACAGAGGAACGAGCTATGGGAGGCACTGCCCGCGCCCAAGGGCGACCTGTTCGTGTGGGATGGCGATTCGACCTATCTGAAGCAGCCGCCCTTTTTCGATGGTGTGACGCTGGATATTCCGCCCAAGGGCGCTATCGAAGGTGCCCGAGCGCTGGCGATCCTGGGTGATTCGGTGACCACCGATCACATCAATCCCGGCGGTTCGATTCCACCCGAATCCGAATCCGGAAAATTCCTGATATCGCTGGGTGTGGAGCCGCGCGATTTCAACAGCTATATATCGCGCCGCGCGCATGACCGCGTCATGGTGCGCAGCAGCTTCGCGAACGTTCGCATCCGCAACCTGATGGTCAGCGAGGTGGGCAGCCATACATTGCACCAACCGGACGGCCAGCGCATGAGCATATTCGAAGCCGCCACGAAATACGTATCGGAAGGCGTGCCGATGATAGTGTTCGCAGGCGAGGAATACGGTAACGGTTCCAGCCGCGATTGGGCAGCCAAAGGCCCCAGCCTGCTGGGTGTTCGCGCCGTGATCGCGCGCAGTTTCGAGCGTATCCACCGCAGCAATCTGGTCGGCATGGGAATATTGCCGCTGGAGCTTCCCGAAGGTGTCAGCGCACAGAGCCTGGCGCTGGTGGGAAACGAGACCTTCGATGTGAACGGAGACGTGGACAATGTTCGCACCGGCCAGGTTTTCGAACTGGTTATCCATCGACGTGATGGGGAAACGGCGAAAGTGCCGTTGCGCGTGCGTATCGATTCGGCGATCGAAGAGGCTTATTTCAAAAATGGTGGAATCCTGCCCTACGTATTGAGGCAGCGGCTTGCCCGCCATGTGGCCGGCGCGGGCCAAGCCTGAGTAGCTGGCGGTCCCCTGTCCGCCCGTGTAACGGGGGCCGGGCCCGACGCTGCCGCGCAGCAAGGCGGTCGATGTCACGGCGAGTTACGATCGCTGTTTCGATACCGGCAATGTCTCGGCGCAGATCTTCCTGCGGCAGGGGGCGTTACCGGTTCTGACTGCCCCCACGGCCATACCCGAGATGACCCGCAAACGCTCCGCACCGCCACCTGCCGCCGAACCGCAACCGGACCCGACGCAAGCACTGCAACAGGCCTACGCGCACTGGAATGCGGGCCAGGCGGCGCAGGCGGAAATGCTGGCCAGACGGGTGCTGGCGGTGTGGCCGGGGCAGGCGGACGCGCTGCATCTGCTGGGGCTGATCGCGCACGCCTATGGCAAACCCGCGCTGGCCGTCGAGTGCCTGCGCGAGGCTTGCCGGGCGCCGCACGCCCCGGCGGTGTATTTCAGCAATCTGGCGGAAATGTGCCGCCAGCAGGGCCTGCTGGCCGAGGCGGAGACCGCGGCCCGCCAGGCCACCCGGCTCGCGCCCGAACTTCCCACCGCCTGGAACAATTTGGGCATTGTCTTGCAGGAATGCGGACGCTACGACGAAAGCGCGGCGTGCCTGGAGCGCGTCATCGCGATCCAGCCCGATAGTCCCGAGGCCCACAACAATCTGGGCAACACCTACAAGCGTGCCGGCCGGCTGGCCGATGCGCGGGCCGAATACGGCAAGGCTCTGGCGCTGCACCCCGCCTACGCGGAAGCGCACAGCAACCTTGCCTTCCTGCTGAGCGATCTGGGCGAATACGCGGAAGCCGCCGAGGCCGCGCGGCTGGCCATCGACTACAACCCCCGCCTGGCTGACGCCTACATCAACATGGCGGGCATCGAAGCCGCGCGGCAACGCCCGGACGAGGCCCTGCATTGGATCGAGGCCTTGCTGGCCTTCGCGCCGTCGCATGCAGGCGGGCTGCTTGCCAAGGCCAGGCTGCTGCTTCAGTGCGGCCAGTTCCAGGCGGCGTTGGAGGCTGCCCGCCAGGCCGTGGCTGCCGCGCCGCAAAACGCCGACGCCTACAACATGTTCGGCGAGGCGCAGCAGGCGCAGGATCGGTTCGAAGAAGCGTTGGATTCGTTCGATCGGGCGATATCGCTTCCCGGTATCGCGCGAGAAGCGGCGTGGCTGAATCGGGCGCGGCTGCTGATGATCCTGGGGCGTGCCGACGAAGCCCGCGCCGCGCTGGATGATCTGCTTGCATGCTATCCCGACAATGCGCAGGCATGGAGCGCGCGCGCCGACATAACACGCTTCGAGCGCGGCGATCCGGCGATCGACGCCATGGAAAAGCTGTTGCGCGAAGACCGCGCGGGGGACGTCCCGCGCCGGACCGCCCTGCGCTTCGCATTGGGCAAGGCCTACATGGATTGCGACGCCACCGAAGAGGCATGGACGCATCTGGTGGAGGCCAATCGCGAAAAGCGCGCCAGCTTCGATTTCGACATCGGCGTGGCGACCGGCGGGATGGCGCGCATCGCGGATGCCTTCACCGCATTGCCGCCGGCTTCCTCGCAAACCGGCAATGCCAGTGACCTGCCGGTCTTCATCGTGGGCATGCCGCGTTCCGGCACGACGCTGGTGGAGCAGATACTGGCCTCGCATTCGCGGGTGCATGGCGCGGGAGAATTGCCGCTGATGCGCGATCTGGTCTCGCGCATTGCCGGCTTTCCCGAAGGCATGGCGCAGGCGGACCTGCCGACGCTGGACGCGCTGGGCGATGCCTGCGTGGAAAGGCTCGCGGCCCTGTCCATGGGAAAGGACCGCATCATCGACAGGACGCCGTCGAACTTCCTCTACGCCGGCCTGATCGCGCGCATTCTTCCCCGCGCCCGCATCATCCATTGCCGTCGCGATCCGGTGGATACCTGCCTTTCCTGCTTCAGCAAGCCCTTCGGCGCGGAGCACGCTTACAGCTGCGATCTGGTGGAGCTGGGACGCTACTACCGGGCCTACGATGCCTTGATGGCATGCTGGCGGCGGATACTGCCGGCGGACCGCTACATCGAAGTCGATTACGAAGCGCTGGTCGATGACCCGGAAGGGCAAAGCCGGCGGCTCGTCGAGTTCCTGGGCCTGCACTGGGAGCCCGCCTGCCTGGCGTATCACCGATCGCCGCGGCCCGTGCGCGGCGCCAGCATGAACGAGGTGCGGCAGCCCATTTATCGGCATGCCAGGGGCCGCTGGCGCGCCTACGCGCATCATCTTGGTCCTCTATTGTCCGAACTGGGCGTCGAGGCGACGTGATGCGGAATGCCGAAGAGCTGGCGCGCCAGGCCGGCAAGCTGCTGGACGACAGGCAGTATGCGGAGGCCGAAAGCCTGTTGCGGGCGGGGATCGATCCGGCGGGTGCGCCGAGCGCACTGTGGCGCCTGCTGGCGCAGGCCGTCAAGCACCTGGGCCGCGTCGCCGAGGCGGCGGAGATACAGGAGATGCTGGTCCGCGCCATGCCCGGCGACCTGTCCGCGCGCTTCGACCTGGCCGAAACACTGCTGCTGCAAGGCGATTTCGCGCGTGGATGGCGCGAGTATCGCTGGCGCTACAGCCTGGCGCATACCGCCGCGATCGAACGCAAGGTGCCGCTCCCCCGGTGGGACGGTCGCCGTATCGCCGGGCAGACGCTTTTGATCCACGACGAGCAGGGCTATGGCGACACGCTGCAATTCATTCGCATGGTCGCCTGGGCCAAGGCGCGCAGCGCCGCGCGCATCGTCCTGGAAATCCATCCCGATCTGCTCGGCATTGCGCGGCGCGCCGCAGGCCACGACGCGATCTCCACGCGTGGAGATCTTCCGCCGCCTTTCGACCAGCATTGCGAGATGATGTCCCTGCCGATGGCGATGGGACTGCGTTCGCAGGATCTTCCTGGCGAAATTCCTTACTTGTCGCCGGACCCTGCTCGCGTGTCCAAATGGCGCGCCCGGCTGGCGGCCTTGCCGCGACCGTGGGTGGCGCTGGTGTGGGCGGGCCGGCCCTCGCATCCGAACGACGCCAACCGCTCGCTGGCCCTGTCCGACCTGGCGCCGCTGGCCTTGCCGGGCATCACGTATCTGGCCATCCAGAAGGGGCCGGCGGCCGAGCAGGCCAGGACGCCGCCATCGGGCATGAATATCGTGCCGTTGGACGACGAGATCCACGACTTCGAGGACACCGCCGCCATCCTGGCGCTGGCCGATCTGCTGATCTCCATCGACTCGTCGCCGGTGCACCTGGCGGGCGGCTTGAATCGTCCCGCATGGGTCATGCTGCCTTTCCTGCCGGACTGGCGCTGGCTGATGGACCGTACCGATACGCCGTGGTATCCGTCCCTGCGCCTGTTCCGGCAGCCGGCGCCCGGCGATTGGGCGGCGGTGCTGCGCGATGTCGCTCAGGCGCTCGCGCGGACCTTTCCCGGTGGCCGGCTAGCCAGATAGGGGGGCTTCCGGTTGCTTTCCGGAAGCCTTGCCGGCGCGTGCCGGCGATGGGGATGGCAAATGTCCCGCATCCCATAGCGGCGATCGGCTGAAATCCGCGACTTGCGCGACCAATTGCCGAAGTGCCCCCACCATGGCCCGTCTGTCGTCCTTGCGCCACTGGCAGAAGTAGCTCAGTGTGTCCAACTGCGGTTCGCCGGCTAGCTCGACCAGTTTTCCCGCGCGCAGGAAGGGCTGTATGTAGATACGGGGGAAATAGCTGATGCCCACACCGGCGATGGTCAGGGCGATAAGCGCCGTCAAGCTGTTGCATACCAGTGCCTTCGGTACCGCCACTCCTGCCTGATCGGCCCAATCGTCGAATACACCCGCCAGGCGCGATTCCTTGTTCAGCGTGATGACCGGATGATCGGCCAGATGGCGCGGTTCCAGCACGGTACCCGCACGCATGAGCCCAGGCGATGCCATCCAGGCATAGTCCAGCTCGCCGATCTTCCAGGCGGCCACCGTCGGCAGTTCCGAAGGGCCGGGGATGATGGCGAGGTCGAGGTCGCCACGGACAAGTTTCCTTTCCAGGACACGCGTTAGATCAACATGCGGTTCCAGGACGAGGGCAGGGTAGGACTGGGTGACCGCGGAGACGAATGCAGGGAACCAGGTGGCCGCGACCAGTTCGCTGATGCCCAGGCGGCATGTGCCACGCACGGCGACGGGCGCGTCCAGTTCGGCGCGTGCCCGTCCTTCGAGTTCCAGCATTTGCCTGGCGTGGGGTAGCAGCCGTTCGCCGGTGTCGGTCATAACGGCCCGTTGTCGGCTGCGGTCGAACAGCGGTTTGCCGAGATCGCTTTCCAGCTCGGCAACCCGCTTGGACAGCGTGGACTGGGTGACGTGCAGGTGCGACGCGGCGATGGAGAAACTGTGCAGCGTTGCTGCCCAATAGAAGGCTTCCAATTGCTTGAGCGTCATGCAGATGCCGTCGCCGGGAGTTATTCGCTAAATTCATGGGCCGAAGTGAAAATATATCGCTTTTTCTATCGTCTGCCGATGCGTATTCTCCCGATCACCGATTGCTAGAACGCGAGCCTTCCATGATCCGACGCCATTTTCAGATAACCGCGCTATTTGCATTGCTGTCCGGCGTGGCCGCCGCGCATGCGGAATGGCCCAACGACCGGCCCATCCAGGTGTATGTGGGCTTCGCCGCAGGCGGCGGAACCGATGTTATGGCACGGACCATGGCGCCGTTCATCCAGAAATACCTGGGCGGGAAAGCTTCCGTTGTCATCATCAACAAGCCCGGTGCGGCCAGCGAGATATCGAACAGCGCGGTGTATCGGGCCGCCCCTGACGGCTATACGGTAGGAGTCGTGAATCTGCCGGCGATGGCTTTCGTCCCGCTGTACAAGAAAACGCTCTACGACCCCGCGCGGATGATCCTGGTCGCGCGCGTTCTGAGCGATCCGACCATACTCGTCGCGCGCAAGGACTCACCGTATAGCAACCTGAATGATGTGGTCGCAGCCCTGAAACGGAAACCCGGCTCGTTGTCCGTCGGCCATAACGGGGTCGGGACCAACGGACAGTTGGCCCTGCTGCGCCTGGAACAGGTGACGGGTATCAAGCTGAACGATATCCCGTACAACGGCACATCGCAGTCCAAGACGGCCCTGCTGGGAGGCTATATCGACTTCTCCGCCGTCACGACGGGAGAAGTGCCGGAGCCCGACAAGGAAGCGGTTCCCTTGAAGGTGATCGCCCAGATGAGCGAGACACGGGCCACCTCGATGCCGGACGTGCCAACCGCGCGCGAACAGGGTTATGACGATGTCATGCCTGCCGAACGCGGCTTTGCCGCGCCGCCGGGGACCGCCCCCGCCATCGTGCAGAAATTGCAGGCGGCCATCCAGGCCACATTGAAGGATCCGGCCTACCTGAAAAAGGCAGGCAACGACGCGGCCGTGCTGGCCTATCTGCCAGGCGATGCGTGGGCCGAAGCGATCGCAAGGCAGCACGATACGTGGGCGCGACTGGCCGCCGGCATGCCCAAGGATTGAAGGCCTGCCCTGCCAGACACCCGGCATGCTCGGCGTACCGCCGCCTGTGCTGACTTCCAGGCGCGCCCGGCCTGAGTCCTTTATCTATTCTGTTTTTCTCGATGACCCAGACCACAGCTTCCGAGAAACGCGCCGCCTTGCGGCGATTGCTGCGCGAACAGTCCTTCGTCGTTGCGCCGGCGGTGCATGACATTTTCAGCCTGCGCCTGGTCGAACAGGCCGGCTACGCCAGCGCCTGCATCAGCGGGGCCATGCTGGCCTACGGATTACTGGGCGTGCCGGACATCGGCTTGTTGACGCTGACCGAAAGCGTCGAGCACTGTCGCCGGCTGGCACGCGTGGCCCGCATTCCCTTAACCGCCGACGCGGACGCCGGGTATGGTAACGCCCGCGGCGTCCATTACGCCGTAGCGTTGTTCGAAGAAGCTGGGGCCGCGGGCGTCAACATCGAGGATCAGGTCGTTCCGCGGCGTGCCGGCTCGATGGGCAAGGAGGTCGTGTCGATTCGTGAAATGGTCGGCAAGATTGCAGCCGCCTGCCGCGCGCGCCGCGATGCGGACTTCCTGATCATCGTCCGCACGGATGCGCCGGGCCTGGAAGATACCAAGCAGCTGGTCGAACGCGCCCTGGCCTACCAGGCCGCCGGCGCGGACATGCTGCTGCCGATGGGGCCGAGATCCGAGGCTGAGATCCGCGCGCTCGTCGAGGTACTAAACATCCCCATTACGCTGAGCGCCGGAACGGGGCTGGGCAGTGCGCCCGGCGCGGCCGGCCTGACGCTGCGCCAAATCGAACGGTTGGGTGTGCGCCGCGTCAGCCTTACCACCCTGCTGCCGGGCGGCATGGTCGCGGGGATGCGCGGTGCCCTGGACGCGCTGGCGGGCAAGGAATTCCCGGGCATGAGGCCTGAGGAGATCGACCGCGGCGTCGCCGGCTTCGACGAGTTGTTCGGCGCATCCGCCCAGCATGCCTTCGAGGATACGTTGCTGCGGCTGGACTAAAGACCGCTCAGGCGTCCGCGAGAAGCCCGTCGCGCAGGACGTTCAGGCCGGCGGAACATTCGGACCAGGTCATCGCGCCACCCAGGCAGACCCGCGCCGCCGACGGCGGCGCGCCGTCCGTCGCGAAGGCCGCGCTCGCGACGACCCATACACCCTTGTCCCTCATATTTTTGGCGAACCCCACCGACGACAGGTGGGGCGGGAGTTCCAGCCAGAGGTGAAACCCGTCCGGGTCGGCGGTGTAGGACATGCCGTCAAGCACGTTGCGTGCGAGGTCCTGGCGATCCGCGGATTCGGCACGCACGGCCTCCAGCATGGCTTCGGCCGTCCCGTCGTTGACCCACCGGGTCGCCAGCGCGTTCGTGATGGGCGAGGACATCACCGTGAAGGCACGCATCGTCGCCGCCAGCCTTTCACGACGCAGGGCATCCGGCGCTTTGACGTAGGCCGTTCGCATGCCCGCACCCAGGCACTTCGAGAAACCGGTGATGTAGTAGGACAGCTCCGGCGCGAGCAAGGTCAAGGGCTCCGGCATCTGCGCCGGCAGCATGGCGTAGGGATCGTCTTCGATGATGGCCACGTTATAGCGCTGCGCGACGTCGGCCAGCGCTTCGCGGCGCCGCGCCGGAATCGTGATCGCAGTGGGATTCTGTACCGTCGGATTGCAATAGAGCGCTTTGGGGCGCAGGGATCTGCAGACGTCTTCGAAGGCATCGGCGCGGATGCCGTCGCTATCCATCGGCAGCGGCAATAGTTTCACGCCGAGTTGTGTCGCGATGGCCTTGATGCCGGGATAGCTCAGCGATTCCACGCAGAGGTATTCGCCGTGCGGCACCAATTGCGAGATCAATGCCAGCAGCACGCTGTGTATACCGGGACACACCAGGACCAGATCGCCTTTAACGCCTGGCAGCTGGCGGCGCAGCCATCGCGCGCCCGCATCGCGGTCCGCTGCCATGCCACCGAATTCCTGGTATCGCAGCAAGCCATAGAAATCGTCGGCGTCGAAAATCGAGGAAGCGCTTCTGCGCACCCGCGCCAGCAAGGCGGCCGACCGCGGCTCCGGCGGCAGATTCATGCTCATTTCCGCGCTGATTCCACCGCGCGAAACCAGCGAGGGATTGCCCCCTTTGACGTAAGTGCCCGCGCCCGGATGCGATTCGACCAGGCCGCGTTTGCGGGCTTCGGCGTAGCCGCGCGCCACCGTCGTGTAGTCCAGGCTGAGTGCTTCCGCCAGTTCGCGCAAAGGGGGGAGGCGGTCGCCCGATGTCAGGCGGCCTTGCTCCATGTCCTGTTCGATCAGCTCGGGCAGCAGGAGGTAGACGGGGCGTTCGCTGCGAGCGAGTTTCCCTATCCAGTGGCGCGTGGAATAGCTCATCTCTTGTTGCTCCGGATCGATGTGAACGGCGGATGGCGCAATGGTGGCACAAGGGCGATGACATGAGTAGCACCCCGGGCGCGAGCCTCGCCGGGACGTTTTGCACCGTACCGGCGCGCCACGCACCGGTACGGTTCGCCATTGACCGCGGATCGCACATCGTCGGTGCACGCGGGCGCTCCGGCGGCGCTGATGTGAGCCGCGCGGACGGCATCCGGCCGGCACCGATGGCGTGCGCAAGCCAAATCCACTCCGCTTGATTGGATGTTGATCGCATTTCACACCGCCCTCGATGGCATGGGCGTTGCAAGACTTGCCGTACGCAGCCCCGCGTATTCCGTTCATCTCTCTGGAGAACATCCCATGCCCGCCGTCACCAAACCCGCTCACGAAAAAGGCGACTTCCTGGTCGACTACGAAGAGAAAGTATTCGAAGACGTCAAGGCCGAGCCGGGAGAAAAAGCGCTGGTCACCTTCCATACCGTCGCCTTCGAAGGCTCCATCGGCTTCGTAAACCTGCTCCAGGCCACGCGACTGCAGCGCAAGGGCTTCGAAACTTCGGTATTGCTCTACGGGCCTGGCGTGACGCTGGGCGTCAAGCGCGGCTTCCCCACATTGGGCGACGAAGCATTTCCCGGGCACCAGAACTTCAATAAACAGATCGAGAAGTTCATGCAGGAAGGCGGCAAGGTCTACGCCTGCCGCTTCGCATTGCAGGCGCTGTACGGTCATGGAGAGCCGTCGCTGATCGAAGGCATCCGGCCCATCAATCCGCTGGACGTGCTGGATCTCGTGCTGCTGCACCGGCGCGACAACGCCTTCATCCTCGACACCTGGACGCTATAGGCCACGGGAAACAGCCATGTACGACAAACGTGTCATACGGGTCGCCGCGGTACAGATGTCTCCGGACCTGGAGACGCCGGGCGGCACGCTGCGCAAGGTATGCGAGGCCATCGACGATGCCGCGCGCCAGGGCGCGGGCCTGATCGTGTTTCCCGAAACCTTCGTGCCGTACTACCCGTACTTCTCGTTTGTGAAGCCGCCGGTGCTTTCGGGCGCGGAGCATATGCGGTTGTACGAAGGCGCCGTGGTCGTGCCTGGCCCTGACACCCAGGCGGTGTCGGAGCGGGCGCGCGCAAACGGCATCGTCGTGGTGCTGGGCGTGAACGAACGCGATCATGGATCGCTCTACAACACCCAGCTGGTGTTCGATGCCGACGGGAGGCTGTTGCAGCGGCGCCGCAAGATCACGCCGACATTTCACGAGCGGATGATCTGGGGGCAGGGCGACGGCAGCGGGCTGGAGGTCGTGCAGACGGCCGTCGGCCGCGTCGGCGCGCTGGCCTGTTGGGAACACTACAACCCGCTCGCGCGCTACGCCCTGATGACGCAGCACGAGCAGATCCACTGCAGTCAGTTTCCCGGCTCCATGGTGGGGCCGGTCTTCGCCGAACAGATCGAGGTCACGATCCGGCATCACGCGCTGGAATCGGGCTGCTTCGTGGTCAACGCCACCGGGTGGCTGACGGATCGCCAGATTGCCTCCATCACGCCGGACCCCGCGCTGCAAAAGGCGCTGCGAGGCGGCTGCAATACCGCCATCGTGGGGCCGGAAGGCAACCATCTGGTCGAGCCCCTGCGCGAAGGCGAAGGGCTGCTCGTAGCCGATCTCGACCTCTCTTTGATCATCAAGCGCAAGCGCATGATGGACAGCGTGGGGCATTACGCGCGCCCGGAACTGCTTAGCCTGGCCATCGATCGGCGCGCGGCGCCGCACGCATTTCCCAAGAATCCCGGCGAACGTCCCGCCGACACCGCTACACCGTTTTCCGAAGAGGCCGATCATGGAAACACCGCTTTCGCCGGTCAGTGCGAACCGCCAGCTGATGACGGAGCTGCAATCGTCAGGGCTCAGGCTGCTTGATCCCGGTGCCGGCGCGGCCAGCCGCCGGGGCGGTGCGGGTCCGTCGGATCATAAGGCGGTCCTCGTGGAGGACCGCGCCTTCATGGTGCCGGTCCATACCTCGACCGCCTGGAATTCGCCGTTCGTGGCGATGCCGCCGGATGCCAATGGCCGCAGTACGCTCATGCGGGGCGCCATACCCATCGCCACGATTTCGTTTCCCAAGGCGCCGCGCTTTTATGCGATGCAAACGCTGGACGGCGTTCCGTACTCGCATATCGCGACCCTGCATGGTTCCGATGTGCTCGCCACTACGGTGCTGCAAACCTGCATCCGTTATGAAAGCCGCCGCAAGGCCTGCCAGTTCTGCGCCATAGGGCAATCGCTGGCCGCGCGCCGCACCATCGCGCGCAAGACGCCGGAGCAGCTCGCGGAAGTCGCGCGCGCCGCGGTGCTGCTGGACGGCGTCAAGCATATGGTCCTGACCACCGGGACGCCCAACGCCACGGACCGGGGCGCGGCCATCCTGTGCGAAAGCGCCTTCGCCATCAAGGCCGCCGTCGATCTGCCGATACAGGGGCAATGCGAACCGCCGGATGACGACAAATGGTTCGTTCGCATGCGCCAATCCGGCGTCGATGCGCTGGGCATGCACCTGGAGGCCGTTACACCGGAGGTGCGGGCGCGCATCATGCCCGGCAAGGCCACGGTCCCCGTGGAGCGTTATCTATCGGCCTTCGAGGCGGCGGTGGGCGTCTTCGGCCGGGGCCAGGTCAGTACCTACATCCTGGCGGGGCTGGGCGATACGCCGCAGGCCATCCTGCAAATGTGCGAAAAGCTGGTCGGGCTGGGCGTGTATCCCTTCGTGGTCCCCTTCGTGCCGATAAGCGGTACGCCGCTGGAGGACCATCCCGCGCCCGCGCCTGCCTTCATGCGCGAAATCCTGGAGCCTTTAGGCCGGCTGGTGGGCCAGGCATCGCTGCACTCCCGCGATATTAAGGCGGGCTGCGGCAAGTGCGGCGCCTGTTCCTCGCTCGCGTTGTACGAGGCCTGAGATGAAACATCCCCAAGCGCACGCACCCTTGTCCGCGCCGATGGCATTCGCGAGCACGGTCAGCGACCTGCCCTGCGATTTCCGGCCGGTGGAGTTCCGGATCAAGCACGCAACCCAGGCCTGGGAGCGCGCCGGCGCCTTCCAGTTGCGCCGCGATGTGTTCTGCGAGGAGCAAGGCATCTTCGACGGCGATGACCGCGACGCCATAGATGGCCACGCGCATCTGTTGGTGGCCCTGGCCTGCGTGGGGGGCATGCCCGAAGAAGTGGCCGGCACGGTACGCATCCACCTCGACGATAGGGGGCGGTGGTGGGGATCGCGCCTTGCGGTGCGCGGCGACTTCCGCCGTCATGGCAGCCTGGGCGCCGCGCTGATCCGCCTGGCGGTGTGCAGCGCCAGCGCGATCGGCTGTCACACGTTCCTGGCGCATGTGCAGCGCCAGAACGTGCCCCTGTTCCGGCGCCTGCATTGGCGCGCGCTGGAGGATGTGGCGTTGCGAGGACGCCCGCATACGCTGATGCGCGCCGACCTGGATGCGTATCCGCCGTTCCACGACATGAGCGCAGGCTTTGTCGTCCGAGGGAGGCACTGATGTCCGAAACGCTCGCTGACCTGGCCGCGCAGCTGCGCGGCAGCCGGGGATTTGCCCACAAGCGAGACATCGCGGCGGTGTCCCGCGCCTTGTCGCGGCATCTGCCCGACGGGTGGGGGCGTGCCGGCCAGGCCACCGCCCTGGGCGACGATTGCGCGGCCTTGCCGGACGGAGATGGCCATTTGCTGTTCGCCATCGAGGGCTTCGTCGAAGACTTCATCGAAGCCATGCCCTGGTTCGCGGGTTACTGCGGCGTGATGGTCAATGTCAGCGACATCTATGCCATGGGCGGCAGGCCGATCGCGGTCGTCGACGCGCTGTGGAGTGCTGGCGCCACCCCGGGCGACGCGGTGCTGGAAGGCATGGTGGCGGCATCGCGTGCCTACGGCGTACCCATCGTGGGCGGCCACAGCAACTATCGCAGCGCGCGGGGCCAGTTGGCCGTGGCCATCCTGGGCCGCGCGCGCCGCCTGATCAGCAGTTTCGCGGCACGGCCCGGCGATGTGCTGGTGGTCGCGACGGACTTGCGCGGTGCGTACCAGGAGCCCTTTCCGTATTGGAATGCGTCGACGGACGCGCCGGGCGAACGCTTGCGCGCGGACCTGGAGCTGCTTCCCCTATTGGCCGAAGACGGCCTGTGCGACGCGGGCAAGGACATCAGCATGGCAGGCCCGGTGGGCACCGCGCTGATGCTGCTGGAATGCTCGGGTTGCGGCGCCCGTATCGACCTCGACTCGCTTCCCCGGCCGCCGGACACGCCATTGTCGCGCTGGCTGGTGTCCTTTCCCAGTTATGGCTTCGTCCTGAGCGTACGGCCCCGCAATGCGCAGGCGGTCCTCGCGCGCTTCGCCAGCCGCGGCATCGAGGCGCGGACGTGCGGGCAGGTGACGCAGGACCGGTCGGTGGTATTGACGATGGGCCGCGACAGCATGCCGTTCTGGAATCTGGACCGCGAGGGATTCATCCTGGATGGCGATATGCCCGCGCCCGTGGCGCCCGCCGAGGGGCAATCATGAAGATCGGCTTGCTGACCCATTCGGTCAATCCGCGAGGCGGCGTGGTGCATACCCTGGAACTGGCCGACGGCCTGACGGACCTGGGGCATGACGTTACGGTGTTCGCGCCCGCAACGCCCGGGCAGGCGTTCTTTCGTCGGCCCCGGTCACGGACGTCGTTGGCGGCGTTGGCGCCGCACGGTCCCGGCATGCGCGCCATGGTCCGGGCACGCATCGATGCCTACGTGGCCCACCTGCGTCATCACTTGCCGGGGCAGGGCTACGACATCCTGCATGCCCAGGACAGCATCAGCGGCAATGCGCTGGCGGATCTGGCGGACCTCGGCATCGTCCCGCGCTACGCACGCACGGTGCATCACCTGGACGCGTTCGACGATCCTTGCCTGACGGCCTGGCAGGCTCGTGCTTTCGAGCGCGCCGCGCATGTTTACTGTGTCAGCGATACCTGGGTGGAGTACCTTGCCAGGCACCATGGGATCGAAGCGCGGCGCGTCGCCAACGGCGTGGATCTGCGGCGTTTCCATGCGCGCAGCGACGCCGGCGACACGTCGGTGGCCAAGCGCCATGGCATCCGGGCGGATGGCCCGGTATTCCTGGCCGTGGGCGGGGTGGAGGCGCGCAAGAATACGCTGGCCATCCTGCAAGCCTTCATAGAGGTCCGCCGCACGCATGCAGACGCGCAACTGGTGGTGGCGGGCGGCGCCAGCCTTCTCGACCACGACCGCTATGCGGACGAGTTCCGCCGCGTGCTGTCCGGTGTGGCGAGGCATGGCCTGACGGCACCGGTCGTGCTGACGGGTGCCGTGCCCGATCCCCACATGCCGGCGCTCTATCGGCTGGCCGATGTCCTGGTCATGCCGTCATTGCGCGAAGGCTTCGGCCTGGCCGTGCTGGAGGCGCTTGCATGCGGTACGCCGGCGGTGGTGTCGAACCGCCGGCCGTTCACGGAATACCTGACACCCGCAGATTGTCGTTTCGCCGATCCCGAATCCGTCGATTCCATCGCGCGCGCCATGCGCGACGCGTTGGACGACATCCCCGATGCGGCGGCCCTGCTGGCGCGCCATTCATGGCAGGCCAGCGCGTCGCGGCATGCCGAACTCTACGAAGCCGCGCATTGCGTCGCGGCGTGAACCGGAGACGCACCATGCCCGCCATGCATTTTCTCGTCCGTTGGCCCGACGGCAGCGAAACCGAGTGCTATTCGCCTTCCCTGGTCATCAAGGACTACTTCGTTCCCGGGACCGCATACGAGGTCGACGACTTCATGTCGCGCGCCCGCATCGCGCTGGAGATCGCCAGCGAACGTGTCCGGCTGAAGTTCGGCTTCGCCTGTTCGCGCGCGGCGGACCAGCTGGAGATCCTGGAAGCGCGCGGCGCGCTTCATACGAACGAACCCGGCCGTGTGACCGTGGTGTCCTTCTCTGACGCCCCCTGACCCTTCTTCCCACAGGCAGCCATCATGTCGAATTCCAGCAGCTCCGATCCGCTCGACGCCCACTATCCCGTCGCCATTGTCGGCGGCGGGCAGGCCGGGCTTTCCCTAAGCTATTACCTGACGCGCCAGGGCATCCCGCACGTCGTCCTGGAGAAGCACCGCCTGACGCATACCTGGCGCACCCAGCGCTGGGACGCGTTCAGCCTGGTCACGCCGAACTGGCAGTGCGCGCTGCCCGGGCATGCTTACGATGGCGACGACCCCCATGGTTTCATGACGCGTGATGCGATCAACGACTATCTGGCCGGCTTCGTCGCCAAGGTAGCCGCGCCCGCCCGAGAGGGGGTGGAAGTCATGCTGGCGCGCCCGTCGGGCGAAAGCGGCTTCGAGCTGCGTACCAGCGCGGGCGAATGCACGGCCGGGCAGGTCGTGGTGGCTTCCGGCGGTTACCACACGCCTATCGTGCCGCGCGCCGCGGAACGGATCGATAGGGCCATCGTGCAGATCCATTCGAATGCGTATCGCAACCCGCGGCAGTTGCCCCCGGGAGGGGTCCTGGTCGTGGGGTCCGGCCAGTCGGGCGCCCAGATCGCCGAGGACCTGCATCTGGCGGGACGCCAGGTGCATTTGGCGACCGGCGACGCGCCCCGCTGCGCGCGCTTCTATCGCGGGCGCGACGTGGTGGATTGGCTGGCGGACATGCAGTACTACGACATGCCGGTGGAGAAGCACCCCTTGCGGGAAGGCGTACGGGACAATACCAATCACTACGTTACCGGCCGCGATGGTGGACGCGACATCGATCTGCGCAGGTTCGCGCTGGAAGGCATGCAGCTCTATGGCCCGCTCACGGACGCGGATGCCGGTGTCGTGCGATTCGCGCCGACCCTGGCGGACAATCTCGACCGGGCCGACCAGGTTTACAACGGCATCAATGCCTCCATCGATAAGCACATCGCGGCGCGCGGCGTTCCCGGGGTGCCACCGCCATCCGTCTATGAACCGGTGTGGCGGCCGGCGGGCGAACGCACCGAACTGGATCTGCATGCGGCCGGGATCGGATCCATCATCTGGTGCATCGGCTTCCGGCCCGACTTTGCCTGGGTCGACGCGCCCGTCTTCAACGGCCGCGGCCAGCCGGTGCATGCGCGCGGCGTGACGGGACAGAAAGGCTTGTATTTCCTGGGACTGCCGTGGTTGCACACCTGGGGATCCGGGCGCTTTTCCGGCATCGCCCGCGATGCGGAATACCTGGCCGGGCATCTGTCCCGGCAGCACGCCCAGACCGACGGCCGGCAATCCCCCGGGGCGATGGCCGCATAGGCGCTTCGCGAGCATGACGATGGATACCTCGCTTTCCCGCTGCTATACCGCCGGCATGCCGCAACTGGCATATTCCGGCCTGTCCGAGAACTGGTTGCTGAAAGAATGCGGTGACGTGCATTGGGAACGTCTGGCGCAAGCCCATGGGCTGCCGTTGCCGGACTTCCGCGACGCTTCCGGCAAGCGCGCCTATGCCGCCTTTACACGCGTGCGCGTATCGGAGGGCGCCCTGGATCGCATCGCGGTCAATGATGCGTTTCACATCGATAGCGGCCTGGCGCCGGCCGGCCATGCCCAGTTCTTCAGCCGCCATCTCGCGCGCGGCCCGAGCGGCCGGCTGGCGCGCGTGGAGATGCTGTCGGCGTTTGTCTATCGACAGGCGCGGGGCGATAACCGGTCGGTGGCGCGCGCGGCGCTGACGGCGGTCGAATCGTGGCGGCCGCGCGCTCACAGTCCCGGTCCGGACGAGGCGCAAGACTATGCGGATGCGGCTCGCGTGCGCCGGCGCATCGCGCGGGACGATCGCAGCGCCTGCGCCGTGGCGGCCGGCCCCGCCGGCATCCCCTTGGAGTGGCGGTATTCGCCCTGTCCGGACACCGATTTCAATGGTGCCAGCTTTTTGTATTTCGCCACATTCGCGGCCCTGGTCGACCGGGCGGAATGGCAGTTCTTCCGTCCCTTCCCATTGCTGGCGGTCATGTCGCGCGACGTGCATTACTACGGCAATGTGAACCTGGGCGAAGACGTGACGGTGCGCTGCCTGGCGTGGCAGCGCGAACCGGACGGTGTGCTGGCGCACCGCTGCGGCGTCTTTCGAGCGACCGACGACGCCTGGATAGCCGAGGTCTTCACGCGCAAGCGGCCCGCGGTGCCCCTGGACAGCGACTAGGCAGCCCGCCGCGCGAAGGCTCCCAATTCCGAAGAACCATTCCATGCCCAACCCATATCCAGGTACCACGGCAATGCCGCCTCGCAAAGACCTGTACACGCCGCAGGACCTGCGGGACATCGATCATCTGGATACGCGGCCAGGCGCCTATCCTTTCGTGCGCGGGCCCTATGAAACCATGTACACGGAGCGGCCTTGGACGATACGCCAGTACGCCGGCTTCGCCGGGGCGCGGGAATCGAACGCCTTCTTCCACGCGCTGCTGAGCGGCGGCGCGCAGGCGCTGTCCGTTGCCTTCGACCTGCCCACCCACCGGGGATACGATTCCGACCATCCGATGGCGGTCGCGGACGTGGGCGTGGCCGGTGTCGCGATCGACAGCGTCGAGGATATGGAACGCCTCTTCGACGGTATCGCGCTGGACCGCGTATCGGTATCGATGACCATGAGCGGCGCGGTCCTGCCCGTGCTGGGCAGTTTCATCCTGGCCGCGCGCGAGCGCGGCATTCCGCAAGAGCGGCTTGCGGGCACCATCCAGAACGACATCCTGAAAGAGTTCATGGTGCGCAACACCTATATCCACGCGCCCGGGCCATCGATGCGTATCGCCGGCGATGTCGTCGAGTATGTGGCGCGCCATATGCCGCGCTTCAATGCGATGTCGATCTCCGGCTACCACTTCCAGGAAGCCGGCGCCGACGGTCCCCTGGAGTTGGCGCTGACCCTGGCCAACGCCCGCGCCTACCTGCGCATGCTGGCGGAACGGGGCATGGAGGCGGACGATTTTTGCAGGAATCTGAGCTTTTTCTTCGGTGTCGGCATGGATTTCTTCGGGGAAATCGCCAAGCTGCGCGCGGCCCGCATCCTGTGGTCGGATATCGTGCGGGCCCACGGCGGCGATACCCCGCGGTCGCAAGCCATGCGGATGCACTGCCAGACGTCGGGCTGGTCCCTGACCGCCGCCGATCCTTTGAACAATGCGGCGCGTACCACGCTGGAGGCCATGGCTGCCGTGTTCGGCGGTACCCAGTCCCTGCATACCAATGCCTGCGATGAAGCATGGGCGTTGCCCTCCGACGCCGCGGCGCGGCTGGCACGCAACACGCAGTTGATCCTGCAACACGAGGCGGGCCTGTGCGGGGTGATCGATCCTTGGGCGGGATCCTACGTGATGGAGCGGCTGACTGCCGACACCGTGCGGACAGTCCGGGTGCTGATGGAGGAGATCGATGCCGCGGGCGGCGTCCTCGCCGCATTGGAATCCGGGTGGCTTACCCGGCGCATCCATATCGCCGCCAGTCGGACGCAGGCGGCGATCGATTCCGGCGAGCGCAGGATCGTCGGCGTCAATGCATTCCAGGATGACGCCGCGCAAGCGTTACCGGGGCTGCGCGGCGATGCGCAGCCGGTGGAGATGCGGCGCATCGACGGCCGGCAGATCCGGGCCGAGCAGGCCGCGCGCCTGGCGGCGCTGCGTGCGCGGCGCGATGGCGGCAAGGTGGAGGCGGCGCTGGATCGCCTGGCCGGTCTCGCGGAACGTGGAAACGGTAACCTGCTGGAAGCCACGATCTCGGCATTGGAAGTCCGCGCCACTGTCGGCGAATGCACGGCGGCCCTGGAGCGTGTCTGGCCGCGTTACCGGGCGCGCCCGGAGTTTTCCGTGGGCGCGTATTCGGGCGCCCGACCGCCCGATGACCCGGCATGGTCCGCCGCGTGCAGGACGGTCGACGCCATGCGCCAACGCGACGGGCGCGGACCTTCCGTGCTGATCGTCAAGCTTGGACAGGACGGTCACGATCGCGGCGCGAAGGCGGTCGCGGCGGCGTTGGCCGATGCCGGCTTTCAGGTCCATTTGGGCGGGCTCTTCGACACGCCGGAATCGGCCGCGGGCGAGGCCGCGCGTCTGGGCGTGGAGGCGGTGGGCGTGTCCAGCCTGGCCGGCGCGCATCTGGAACTGGTGCCGCGTCTGGCGCAGTGCCTGCGCGAGCGGGCGATGGATCATGTGCCGTTGATCCTGGGCGGTGTCGTGCCGGATGCGGATCGCGCAGCCCTGGTCGAGGCCGGAGTGGCGGCGATGTTTACTCCCGGCACGCCGATGGACACCGTGGTCCACGGCGTGGCCCGCGTTATCGAGGCGGCCCGTGCGCGTGGGAAGCGCGCGGACACCTGGGACGGCGTCGACAGGGCCATTTCGTTGGCGGATGCGGCCGGCGCGGCGTGGGAGCAGCAATGGTGCGGGCGCTGATGGAAGCCAGGATGCCGCCCGTCGGCGCCGATGCGCGCGTCGCGGTGGTGCTGGCCGGCGGCATCGGTAGCCGGCTGTGGCCGCTTTCGAACGGCGAGGAACCCAAGCAGTTGGCGCGCGCCCTGGCCAGCCCGTCCCTGCTGCAACGTACCGTCGCGCGGCTTCGGCGCTGTGCCTCGCTGCCGGGACACGACACGCCGATGCTCGTGGTATGCGGTGCGGCGCATGCGCAGCTTACCTCGGAGCAGTTGGAGGAGGCGGCGCCCGGCCAGTGGGAACTGCTGCTCGAACCGGTACGCCGCAATACGGCGCCGGCACTCACCGCCGCGGCCCTGTGGGCCGCTCGACGGTACGGCGATCCCATTATGATCGTCTCGCCCGCCGATCATCACATCGACGATGAACCGGCGCTGCAGGCCAGCATCGCCCAGTCATGCCGGCTGGCATCGGCGGGCAGGGCGGTGTCCCTGGGCGTCCATCCGCGGCATCCGGAGACCGGGTACGGCTATATCGAGATAGGCGAATCCGCGGACGAACAAGGCGCGCGCGTCATGCGCGCATTCCGCGAGAAGCCGGACGGGGCGACGGCGGCGGGCTATGTCGAAGATGGCCGCCATGTTTGGAACACCGGTATCCTGATCCTGCGGGCTTCGCTGTGGCTGTCGTTGGTGGGGCGATATGAGCCCGCCATCCTGGCCGCCTGCGAGGCGGCGTTGCCGCCTTTGCCGAAGGAGTCGGTCCGCCACGCGCTCGATGCACGGGCCTTCGGCGCCAGTCCGACCCGTTCCATCGACCACGGCGTGATGGAACGCCTGCCGGCACGGATGCCGCACCTTCCTGTCGTCGTTCCCTTGCGATCGGCATGGTCGGACCTGGGGTCCTGGGACGCCTTGTGGCGTATTGCCGGCCACGATGGGCGCGGTAATGCAAGCCGGGGCGAGGTGGCGTTGCGGGACGTCGAGGACAGCCTCGTATACGCTCATGCCCGTCAGGTTGTTTGCCTGGGGCTCAAGGATATCGTCGTGGTCGAGACCGCTCAGGCGGTTCTGGTGGCCGAGCGCGGCCGCGCGCAGGAACTGGGCCAGTTCGCGCAGAGCGAAACGGTGCCTGAGCGCACCGGGGACACAGAGGGCGGCGCCGTGCGTCCATGGGGCCGTTACGAGGTGCTCTCGGAAGGTACCGGTTACCGGGTCAAGCGTCTGTTGGTGGAGCCGGGGCACAGCCTCTCGTTGCAGCGCCACCGGCATCGCAGCGAACACTGGATGGTGCTGCGCGGACAGGCGCGGGTGACACTGGACGGCCGTATTTTCACGCTGGCGGCCGGGGGATCGGTCTCCATCCCGGAGGGTGTCTTGCACCGGCTGGCGAACGCCGGCAGCGCTTGCCTGGAAGTCCTGGAAACCCAACTGGGCGGCAACTGCGACGAGCGCGACATCGAACGCGTCGCCGACAGGTACGGGCGCGCCTGAGCCGGATGCTCCGAAGTTCAAGCCCGCCCGGGAGTTCTCGCCAGCGTCGGATTCGGTTCTATCCCGGCTTTTCAGATGCTGGAGAGTGTCGGGATAGGTGCTCAGTGCCGCCCGGCACGCAACACCCAGCCGACAGCCAGCGCGGCCAGCGCGCCCATGGCGAACGTCGCCACAGGCATGCCGCGCGCCATGTCCCGGGCGAACTGCGGCGCGCGGGGCCCGGCCAGCCGCAGGCGACGCCGCGTCATCTCGGCGCCGAGTTCCTGCAGGCGCGTCTCGGAAAACAGGCGCTCGGCCGCGGGCAGCAGCACGGTCTCCTCATCCGCCACATGGTGAATGACGTCGCGCATCAGCGCCATCACGGTGTCGTCGTAGCGCGGGTCGGTCGGCGCCATGGCGCGCAGCTCGTCGATGAGGCGGCGCATTTCCATGTGCTCGGGCACGCTCTTGCGCAGCACCTCGTCATCCGTAACGGCGCGCAGCGCGGGATAGAAGATTTCTTCCTCCAGCGTGGCGTGGATTTCCAGCGCCGTACAGATCACGCCGACCAGGCCGGCCTTGCGCGAAGGCGGGATGCCGGCACGGTAGCGGTGGAAGGTGGTCAGGACATGGGTGTGATCCAGGCGGATCATGCTGGTGGCGCGGGGGATCAGCCGCTGATACAAGGGCTGGCCGCCGCCTTGGGGGAAGCCGGCGGAGTCGGAGGGGAAGTCGGTCGCGTTCATCGGGATGGCTCCAGGGGCAGGACGGCCGCAATCCGGCCGGGCTGTCCATGGCGCAAGCCCCATTCCCACGTCGATCGGTCTTCGCGAACAACAAAGCCGCGCCGCGGCAGCCCTTCGGCAAGCCGGGCGGTGCCGGGAAGGTCGGCTTGTTTCGCTAGCGGACGGAGGTTCCCCGCATCCGGTCCACCATCGCCGGCGCGGCCCCAAGGTAATTGGCCGGATCGCACAGCCTGTCGATGGCGGCGCGGTCCAGGTGGGCGGTGACGCGCGCCTCGCGCGCCAGTACCTCCGCCAGGGGCTGCTGCCCGGCCAGCGCCACCCGGCAGGCATCGTAGACCACATCGTGCGCCGTCTGGCGGCCCAGATGGGGCGCGAGTCCCATCATCACCGCTTCGGCGACGATCAGGCCGCCGGTCAGGTCCAGGTTGCGGCGCATGCGCTGCGTATCCACTTCCAGGCCGCCCAGCATGAACTTGGCCTGGCGCAGTGCGCCGGCGGTCAGCACGAAGGATTCGGGAATGGCGGACCATTCGATGTGCCACGGCCCGGTGGCGCGTTCGAAGTCCTGCACCATGGCGTCCAGCGCCAGGCCGGCGTGCTGCCGCACCACCTTGGATGCGCTGAGCATCAGCTCGCAGGAAATCGGATTGCGCTTTTGCGGCATGGTGCTGGACGCCCCGCGGCTTTTGACGAAGGGCTCGAAGGCCTCGGCAAGCTCGTTGGTCATCATCAGCATGACGTCCAGGGCGATCTTGCCCAGCGAGCCCGTCACCAGCCCCAGGAACTGGATGGTCTCCGCCAGGCCGTCGCGCGCCACGTGCCAGGTTACCGGCGCGGCATGCAGCCCGAGCGCTTGCATCAGCGCCTCGTGCACCGCGATGCCCTGTTCCCCCAGCGAGGCCAGGGTGCCGGCCGCGCCGCCGAACTGGCCGACCAGCGCGCGCGGACGCAGTTGCGACAACCGTTCGCGGTGGCGCCGTATCATCAGCAGCCAGACCGCCGCCTTGTAGCCGAAGGTGATGGGCAAGGCGTGCTGCAGATGCGTACGCCCGGCCATCGGCGTGTCGCGATAGCGCTGGGCCAGCGTATCGAGGATGCCGTCCAGCTCGGCCAGGTCGGAGTCGATCAGGTCCAGTGCCTCGCGCACCTGCAGTACGGTGGCGGTGTCCATGATGTCCTGCGTGGTCGCACCCCAATGCAGGTACTCGCCTTCCGGGCCGCACATGCGCGCCAGCTGGTTGACCAGCGGCAGGATGGGATAACCGACGATCTCGGTCTCGTGCTTGAGGACCTCCATGTCCAGCCGGGAGGCGTCGGCACGGGCCGCGATGGCGTCGGCCGCGGCCTGCGGGATGATGCCCAGGCCGGCCTGTACGCGTGCCAGGGCGACTTCCGTTTCGACATAGCGGCGCAGCGTGGCGGCGTCGTCGAATACCGCGCGCATCGCGGCGGTGCCGAACATGTCTTTGAACACGGTGGATTCGATTACGGAGATAGGCATATGAGGGTGTGTCGCTGGTTTTGAAAAGAAAGCCCGGCGGTGCGCTCGCCGGGCGGTGCGGCTACTGGAGCTTGATGTCGGCGTCCTTGATGACCTTGGCCCAGCGAGCCGTTTCCTGCTGGATGTAGTCCATGAAACCGGACGGCGTGGACGGCGACGGGATGTAACCCAATGCCTCCACGGTCTTGACGAACTTCGGATCGTTTACCGCCTGGGTGACGGCCTTGTTCAGCACCCCGACGACGCTGTCGGGTGTGCCGGCGGGCGCCAGCAGACCGTACCAGCCCTGCACCTCGTAACCTTTCAATCCGGCTTCCTGCACGGTCGGCACGTCCGGCATCAGGCTGATCCGCTGCGGGCTGGTAACCGCGACCGTGTTCAGCCGGCCGGCCTTCGCCAGGTGCAGCGAGTCCGGACCGGCGAAGACGGCGTCGACCTCGCCGCCCATCGCCGCCGTGACCGACGGGCCACCGCCCTTGTAGGGAACATGGAGCAGCTTGACTCCCGCCGTGGCCGCGAGCAGTTCGGTGGCCAGGTGGCTGGTATTGCCGTTGCCTGCCGACGCCACCGACAAGCGGCCCGGGTGCTCCTTGGCGTATTGCAGGAATTGCGGCATGGTCTTGGCCGGGAACTTGGGGCTGGTATAGAGCACCAGCGGCAGCTTGGCGACCATACCGATGGACGTGAAGTCCTTCACCGAGTCGTAGGGCAGGTTCGGATAGAGGCTCGGATTGATGGCGTGGGAGGCCAATACCATCACCAGGGTATAGCCGTCGGGCTTGGCCCGCGCGACGTACTGCGTGGCGATGACGCCGCCGGCGCCGGGCTTGTACGACACCACGATCGGCACACCCAGCTTTTCCTGCAGCGCGGCCGAGAGCGGTCGCGCCACCGCGTCGGCGGTGCCGCCGGGCGGATACGGAATGATCATCTCCACGGGGCGGTCGGGGAAGGGGGCGGCCTGGGCCGCGGCGGCCAGGGCCAGCGCCGCTGCGCTGGCCAGGTGTTTGATTGCGTGTTTCATTGCTTGTCTCCGGTAGTGGTGTCTTGGCCGCGCCGTCGCGTCGTTGCTGTCGTGTGCGTTCGTCGTGGCGGTGGTGCTTCGGTACGTTGTCGTGCCGTCAAAGGAAAACCAGGTTTTCGGCATAGTCCAGCGGCGCATCGGTCGCCGCTTCCAGCGCCGCGCGCGTCAAGCCTTCGGCCATGGCGCGCACGACGAATCCGCGCGCCGGATCGACGTCGATCACGGCCATGTCGGTGTAGACGACGTCGACGACGCCCTTGCCGGTCAGCGGAAAAGTGCAGGAACGCAACAGCTTGGGGCGGCCATCGCGCGTGGTGTGTTCCATGACGACGATGACTTTGCGAGCGCCGGCGACCAGATCCATGGCGCCGCCGATGCCGGGTACGGCATCGGTATCGTCGGTCGCCCAGCTGGCGATGTCGCCGTCGCAGGAAACCTGGAACGCGCCCAGGATGGTGGCGTCCAGATGACCACCGCGCATCATGGCGAAGGACAGCGATTGGTCGCAGATCGATGCCCCGGCGATCAGTTGCAGCCGTGCCTTGCTGGCATTGATCAGGTCTTCGTCTCCCGGGTCGCCGGGCGTGACGTCTTCGATGCCGAGGATGCCGTTCTCGCTGTGCAGGATGATTTCCTTGTCGGGGTCCAGGTACTTGGCGACCAGCGTGGGCATGCCCAACCCGATGTTGACGTAGCTGCCGGCGGGGATCTCCGCGGCCACTTGCTGTGCAACGCGGTCGCGGCTGAGCTTCTTCAGGGTGTTCGTCATTTGCTGTCCTTGCGCACGACGCGCCCGACGAAGATGCCGGGCGTGACGATGGTTTCGGGATGGATCAGCCCCAGGGGCAGGATGTCGTCGACCTGCACGATCGCCGTACCGGCCGCCATGCACATCACCGGCCCGAAGCCGCGACCGGCAAGCCGGTAGGTCAGGTTGCCCCAGCGGTCGGCCTGGTAGGCCTTGACCAGGGCGAAGTCCGCGGGCAGCGGTTCTTCGAGGACGTAGCCCTTGCCCTGGTAGACGCACTGCGGCTTGCCCTCGGCGATGGGCGTGCCGTAACCGGTCGGCGTGTAGAAGGGGCCCAGCCCCGCGCCGGCGGCGCGCATGCGCTCCAGCAGCGTGCCCTGCGGGACGAGTTCGAGCTCGATCTTCTTTTCCCGGTACAGCGCCGCGAACACGTCCGCGCCGGACGATTTCGGGTATGTGCAGATCATCTTGCGCACGCGTCCGGCGGCCAGCAGCGCCGCCAGTCCGGTGCTCCCGGTGCCGGCGTTGTTGCTGATGATGGTCAGGTCGGTGGCACCGTGATCGATCAACGCGTGCAGCAGCTCGCGCGGCAGGCCGGAGTCGCCGAAGCCGGTCACCATGACCGATGCCCCGTCGCCGATGCAGGAGACCGCGTCGCGCAGGCTGGGGGATATTTTGTTAATCATGGGTTCCCTCATAGAAATGAAACACGCGCCGGAGTGCCGTTTGTCCGCGTGGCCGCGCGCCACGGTCCATGCGCCACGGGCGCCGGCAACCCGTCTTCACAATGCCGCGGCGCTGCCGAGGATGGCCGTGGACTGGCTCGACAGCGTCGCGCCGTTGCCGTGGACCAGGGCCACATCGCAGCGCTGTTGCCGTTCGCCGGCCTGACCTCGCAGCTGCCGCACAGCCTCGATCACCAGGAACACGCCGTACATGCCCGGATGGCCGAACGACAGGCCGCCGCCGTTGGTGTTGACCGGCAGCCTGCCGCCGGGCGCGATGGCGCCGTCGGCGACGAAGCGTCCGCCTTCGCCCTTGGGGCAAAACCCCAGGTCCTCCAGGAAGAGGATGGTGTTGATGGTGAAGGCGTCGTACAGGCAGAGCAGGTCCACATCGGCGGTGGACATGCCGGCCATGCGCAAGGCGCGCGGGCCGGATTCCGCGGCGGCGGTCACCGTCAGGTCTTCCATGCTGGAGATCTGCCGGTGCCAGACCGCGGTGGCGTTGCCCAGGACGTAGGCCGGCGGATGCGGCAGATCGCGGGCGCGTTCGGCGCGTACCAGCACGAAGGCGCCGGCGCCGTCGGTGAGCAGGCAGCAATCGCGCACGGTCAACGGGTCGCACACCATGCGGGCATCCAGTACGTCGCGTACGGAAAGCGGATCGCGCGAGTAGGCTTCGGGATTGAGCCGCGCCCAGGCCCGCGCCGCCACCGCGACCTCGGCGAGTTGTTCGCGCGTGGTGCCGTATTGCGCCATGTGGCGAGCCGCGGCCAGTGCGTAGGCACTGATCGGCTGCATCGGTTCGTAGGGCGTCTCGTAGGGCTGGGGATCGAGGACCTGGCGCATCTTCCCGACGGCGGCGCGGTTGACCGTTCCCGAGCGTTGCGTGCTGCCGTAGCAGACCAGCACGGCGTTGCATACGCCGGCCGCCAGCGCCTGGATGGCGGGCAGCAGGTGCGCGACGAAGCTGGATCCGCCCAGCATGGTGCTGTCGATGAAGGCGGGGCGTATACCCAGGTACTCGGCGACCGGCATCGCCCACATCGTCGCGGAGGCGCTGCAGGTACAAAGCCCGTCGATATCGGACATCCGCAATCCGGCATCCGCGACGGCGCGGGCCGCGGCCTGCGCCAGGATTTCCATTTCGGTATAGCCGGCGGCGGAGCCCATGCCCGCCTGTCCCACGCCCACCACCGCGGCGGCGCCGCGCAATGCGTTCGCGTTCATCGTGCCTGCTCCGTCAGCGTGAAGACCACCAGATTTTGCTCGCCCTCGCGGCGTACCTGCGCGCGTACCCTGTCGCCGATGCGCGGGACCGACGGGTCGACGTCCTCGACGCGGCTCATCATGCGTACGCCCTCGTCGAGATCGACCAGGCACAGGTTGCGGTCGCCACCGGCCTGGGGGGGGCGGCGCATGACCGTGGTGGAGTACACCGTGCCCAGGCCCGAGGGCTGGCGCCAATCGAATTCCTGCCCGTCGCAGGCCGGGCAGGCGACGCGAGGGTAGAACACGGCCTTGCCGCAGCCCCGGCAGTGCGGGATACGCCAGTCGCCATCGCCCAGATAGCGGAAATAGGTCTGTTCGGGGCCGAGCGGGCCCGGGGACGCGTCGCCGCGTCCGCTGGATGCATTCGACATACGGGGTACCTCGCGAAAGTCAGATGGGATCCCAGCTCACCACGTCGGGCGACCGTTCCAGCGCATGGAAGCTGGAACGCATGGCCGGTATGGCGATCCGCGCGATGGCCTGCGGCGTCCAGCCTTCGCTCATATGGACGGAACGCACCGGACGCGGCTGGCTGAACAGCAGGATTTCATTGGCGCGCACACCGAATATCTGGCCGGTGACGTCGCCGGCGGCGTCGCTGGCCAGGAATACCGCCATGGGCGCGATTTTGCCGGCTTCCATCTTCTTGAGCTTTTCGACGCGCGCCGCTTCTTCCGGCGTGTCGGCCGGAATCGAGTCCGTCATGCGGCTCCAGGCGAAGGGTGCGATGCAGTTGGAGCGGACGCCGTACTTTTGCATGTCCAGCGCGATGGATTTCGATAGCGCGACGATGCCCAGTTTGGCCGCGGAATAATTCGCCTGGCCGAAGTTCCCTATCAGCCCCGATGTGGAGGTCATGTGCACGTAGGCACCGGCATGCTGGGCGCGGAAGTGCGGCGCGGCCGCGCGGCTGACGAAGAAGGTGCCATGCAGGTGCACGTCGATGACCGAACGCCACTCGTCTTCGTCCATGTTGTGGAAGAAGCGGTCGCGCAGATTGCCGGCGTTGTTGATGACCGCGTCGACGCGCCCATAGGTATCGAGCGCGCAGGCGACGATGCGCTGGGCGCTGTTCCAGTCCGCGACGCTTTCGGCGCAGGCGACCGCGGTGCCGCCGCCGGTCCGCAGTTCCTCGGCCAGCGACTGCGCCACGCCGCTGTCGCCGCCCTGGCCGGACAGCGAGACGCCGACGTCGTTGACCACGACGCGCGCGCCGGCCCGTGCCAACGCATGCGCGATGCCGCGTCCGATGCCGCCGCCGGCACCGGTGAGTATGACTACCTTGTCTTCCATGTCGCCCGTCCGCCGTTCAGGGGATGCGCGGCGTGTCGGGATTGCGCCCGGGCCGCTCATCTCTAATATGTATGTACATAATATTAAGTACAGTACATATTCCCTGTCAACTGGGGGGCGCCCCCCCGCGCGGGGCGGCGGGGCGGTCGGCACGTGGCCGATGTGTGGCTGATCGGGCGTCGAGCCGTCTAGCTCCAGGCCTTCGGCGCCGGGACGGCACAGGGCCCGCTGACCGGTATGCTGGTGAAGTCCGCCGGGCCCACGATCTCCAGGTATTCCATGTCCCTGGAATAGTCGAACAGATAGTGGCGGATCCCGGGGCGCTGGTGCACGCAATCGCCTGCGCTGACCAGCGTTTCGCGCTCCTCGTACATGAAGCGCGCCCAGCCCTTCAGCATATAGACGATGTGGAACTGCGCCTCGTGGATATGCCAGCCGGTCCCGGCTTCCGGCGCCTCGTTGGCCCTGACGAGCTGGGCGATCACCTTGCCACGCGTAGCCTTGGCGATGCCCAGGTCCCGGTATACGAAGAAATCCCGCAAGCCTCCGGACCGGAATTCCGTATCGCCCGGCCGTACATGTGAGAATAAAGTTTCCGAACCCGCGTTCGCTTTGTCGTTGTCCATGGCCCTGTCTCCAAGAAGAAAGATTCGAGCGTCCAGCCCGAATCGACTGTAGGAGTCCGCCAGGCCAGCGGCAATACCGTAAAACTACTTTGGCGCGCGCGGATGATGTCCCTTCCCGGTCCGGAGATCGAACGATGAGCCCGCCCGACATAGACTACAAGGAAGTCCTGATGCGCGCGCCGGTGGGAATGTGCGTGTCCCGCAACCGTGTCATTCAGTTCGCCAATCCAGCACTCGAGAAAATGTTTGGTTATGGCGAGGGTGCATTGAACGGCATTTCCTTCGAGTTTCTGTACCCCAGCGTCGCGGAATTCACGCGCACGGGCCGTCGCCTGCTGCGCCTGCTCGGCCAGTCGGATGCCTACTCCGATGAACGCATCATGAAGCGCCAGGGAGGCGAGCTTTTCTGGTGCCATACGAATGGGCGCTCGCTGGTGTCGCGCAACCCGCACGCCGCCGTCATCTGGGTATTCGAAGACCTGAGCGCCAAGCGGCCGGTCGCGTCGGGACTGACCGCGCGCGAGCGCGAAATCGCGGCCCTTATCGCTGAAGGCAAGACCAGCAAGGTCATCGCGAGGCAGCTGGACCTGAGTCCGCGTACCGTCGAAATGTACCGCGCCCGGCTAATGACGAAATTCGCGGCCAAGACCTCGGCCGGCCTGATCCACAAGCTGATGAGTTTCTCCGCGGCATAGGCGCCGGCCCCGAAGCCGCGTGCGCGGGGCCGGCCAATACGCCGCTGCTGCCTCGTCCGGCGCGCTTCGCGGCGGCAGGAACGGTTGTTACGCCGGCCACCCCGCGGATGCTTCTTCCCGGGACGGCCGGATGGAATAGTATGCCGGGCCGCTATCCCGCGTTCTTTCCGGCTCGCGCGCCGCGGCGTCGAGCAGCGCGACCATGTCGAGTACCTTCCTGTTCGCCGGCGTCGTGGCCGTATCGCAGGTGTCGCAATGGACGGATGACCGGGTCTGCGACCGCGGTACGTGCGACGAGGCAAACGTGGCGTCTGTGTGAAGGAGGGCGGTCGGGGGCGAAGATGTGATGTTGGACATGGTGCCTCGAAAGGATGCAAGGGCTGAAAAAAGTGCCCAGCCGCAAGGGCTGGCCACCGGGCCTGCTCCGTGGCCGTCCGACGCCATGCATTCCTTCCTCGATGCCTCCCCGGGCCTGTCCGCGCCCAAATGCCGGCAAAGTCCGACGCGGCGGCGAACGTGGTACAAGCATAGGCGCCGGCGCCCATGCGCCGGCAAGCCGCCATTTCCGGACCCCCGATGAAGAAAACCGATCTCGAAAAAAACAAAGCCCTGAAACTGATGGGCAAGCTCAACGCGGCTGTCCCGCCGGGCCGCTACGCGGGCACCGAATCCGTGCCGGATCGCCGCGAACAGCGGCGGCTGGACCAGGCGGCGGGCCTGGTTCCCTTTCCGGTCAAGCTGCGGCAGCCGCTGGCCGAGGCCCTGCGCGCCAGGGCGCAGGCCGAAGGTATCAGCACGAACGATCTGATCAATACGCTGCTGGCCGAAGCGCTGAAAGACTGACGCGTATGCATATCTGGGTCGATGCCGACGCCTGTCCCGCGGTCATCAAGGACATCCTGTACCGTGCGGCGCAACGCGCGCAGCGGCATCTGACGCTGGTGGCCAACCAAATGCTGCGCACGCCGCCGTCGCCATGGCTGCACGCCGTCCAGGTGCCGCGCGGCTTCGACGTGGCGGACGACTATATCGTGCTGCACGCCAGCGCGGGGGACCTGGTCATCACCGGCGATATCCCCCTGGCGGCGCAAGTGCTGGAAAAAGGCGCGCTGGTGCTCAACCCGCGCGGCGAACGCTATAGCGTGGATACGATACGCGAGCGCTTGTCGATGCGCGACATGATGGAGGAACTGCGCAGCGCGGGTGTGGACACGGGCGGGCCGCCGGCGTTCAGCCAGGCCGACCGGCGCGCGTTCGGCAATGCGCTGGACAGCCTCATCGCGGCCCGGCTGCGCGCCGACCGCCTGGCCCGGCCATAATGGATCGTTGACGACGCCCCCCTGGCGTGACGATAGGCCGGCCGGTCAAGCGTCGGGTTCGGGGCTTCCTCCCAATTGGAAACGCTCGAAAGGGTCCAGGGCTTCTTCGATCGCCGCCTTATCGCCCGCGCGGCGCTTCTTCAGCCAGGTCCATTGCTTGACGACCAGCTTTCCCGCCTGCCGGTCCGCCTTCAGGTCGATGGCGGCGACGACCTCGTCGCCCATGAGCACCGGCAGCGCGAAATAGCCCAGCACGCGCCTGGCTGGCGGCACATAGGCTTCGAAACGATGCTCGTAGCCGAAGAAGTGTTGCAACCGCTTGCGTTGGATCACCAGGGGGTCGAAGGGCGACAGAATGTGGACAAGCGGTGCGCCTTCGCGCGCCGGCGGCGTCTCCAGAGCCGAAGGCTCGGCCCAGTGCTGAAAGCCGTCATGGCCGTCGATATGGACGGGCACCAGCCGCTTGCGACGGATACGGGCGGCGATCAGTTCGGCCACCGGGGCCTTCATCGCCGCATTGCCGTAGCAGATCGAGTCCAGGCTGGCCATGCCCTGCGCGCGGATCGCGCGGTCCAGCAGATACTGCGCGAACTGCGCCTGCGAGGCCGCCCGGGGACGTGGAGGCCAGCCGAAATGGCGGGGTGCCAGCTCGTAGGTCTTGACCATGCCGGCGCGCCGGCTGATGGTCAGGTCGCCGATCAAAAAGCCCAGGCGCAGGGCCCGCTTGGACGGCTTGCGGCTGTCCCAGGGGTGGGTCTTTTCGACGAGCGCTTCATCGATATCGCGGATCGAAAGCGCCCCTTCCTTGCGTATCCGCTTCAGCAGGGCGGCATAGTCGGCGTCGGCGACGGTCGTGAACGCGGTGCGCGGGCCGGCGCGATGCTGCGCCATGGCGGGCATGAAATAGCGGTAGTCCGCCGTCGGCACATACGACAGCGCATGCGTCCAGTATTCGAAGACCGATTTGTCGACGGATTGCGTCCGTTCCAGGTCGGCACGCGCGTAATCCGGTATGCGGGTGTGAAGGATGTGATGATGGCTGCGCTCGATCACATGGATGGTATCGATCTGCACATAGCCCAGGTGCTCGACCGCCTTGCGGGTGGCGCCCGGGCCGGCGCCGAAGGGCGCCACCCGGTCCAGGCACTGGGCGCGCAGCCATATGGCCCGTGCGTGGGCGGGCGCGACAGCGAAGGACGGTTTGCTCAAGGGAACTCCGGTCATGCTGTTGACGGCAAGGGCCATGCGCGCCCACGGGCGCCGCGATTGCGCGTTTCATTCCGCGCAATCGCGCCCCGGCCGATGCCGCCGCCTATTTCGCCGGTGCAGAAGTCGCGACCAATTGCGCGAAATCCTTGTCCAGGCGGCCCAGCGCATCGTCGATATGCGCACGGTGCTCCTTGATCCAGTCGGCCTGGGCGGACAGCCGCTCACGCGCTTCCTTGAGCATACGCTCCATTTCCGCCGGTTGCGGTCCGCCCGACGTCGCGCGATTCCTGACGATGGCGACGGGATCCAGCGACGAACGGAACTCCGCTTCGCTCATGGGAAGCTCCTGCGGATACTTGCTGCCCTTTACGACGTCGGCATAGATACGCTTGGCGTCCGCGTAGGGAAAGTCCAGCGGCTTGATATCTTTCTGCCGGGCATACTCCACCACTTCGGATGCGAAATGGTGGCCTTCGCGGAAAGGCAGCTTGTACTTGCGCATCAACAGATCGGCCAGTTCCTGTGAAGCCGTCCAGTCGCTGTTCAGCTCTTCCAGCGCGCGGTCCGGGTTGATGACCAGCGCTTTCATCACGCGGTCCCATTTCTTCAGGACCTTGATGGCGCTGTCCACCATCGCCGAGTTCTGCGCGACGTCCTTGGGGTCGGGCATGCCCGGTGTGATGTTGTGGGTCTGGATGATGGGTCCCATGGCCAGCGTGACGGCCGTCGATGCATCGCTGCGCGTCGAGTTCAGCAGGCCGGGGTTGCGCTTTTGCGGCATGGCGCTGGACACGTAGGTATTGCCGCCGCCTTCCTGCAGCAGGATCCACGGCCGCGATTGCGCGTACTGCGTCATGATGTCTTCGATGAAGTTGCCCGTGTGCAGCGCGATGCTGGTGACGATGGAGGACACTTCCACCGGCTCGTCCATGGAGGAAATCTGCGAAGCGTCATAGGCGTTATCCACCAGTTTGGCGAAGCCAAGGTAGTCCGCCATGCGCTTGCGGTCCAGCGGCCAGCTGGTGCCGTTCAATACCGTGGTGCCCATCGGCGAGCGGTCCACCCGGGCGTAGGCTTCGCGGATGCGTTGCGCATCGCGATCCAGGGCTGCGGCGTGGCCCAACAGGTAATGGCCATAGCTGTTGGGTTGTGCGGCCACGCCGTTCGTATAGTTGGGAACGATGGTATTGACGTGCTTGGCGGCCAGGTTCACCAGCGTGGTCGACGTCGCGTTCAGCTGTTCGGCGAGTTCCAGCAGTTTGTCGCGCAGGATGGCCGCGCGATAGGTGGCGTGCATGTCCTGGCTGGAGCGTCCCGCGTGCAACAGCGTCACATCCAGGCCGCCGGCCTTGATCAGCAAGGGTTCGAACGTAATGACGGTGGAAGGACGCTTGCCGCCTGGCTGGTTGCCGTCCTGGATGACCTTGGCGACGGCGGCCGCCAGGCGCGGTGCCATGGATTTGTCCAGCAGGCCTTCGTCGGTGTTGATGACGGCGGTCGCCTTGTTGATTTCGCCCAGCCAGAAGAACTCGTCGCGTCCGGGGTCCTTGGTCAGTTTTCCGCTGGCGGCCGGCTGTGCCGGCGCGCTGCCTTGGGCGGTGGTGGCCGGTTGCGCCGGCGCGGCGGTTTGGGGCAACGCGGAAGCGCCAGGCTGAGGGGAAGGCGCCGCGCCGGCTGGCGTGGCGTTGGTGGCCGGTGCGCCCTGGGCGGCGGCTATCGCACTGCAGCAGGCAAGCGCGATGGCAAGACAGGTCGGGGCGTAGCGTTGCCTCATGGGGAGTCTCCTTTTTGGTCGGGCTTCATTCTAGCGAAGTCCCTTCTTATTGCTACACCCCCATGCGCAGGGATTGCCGCCCCGGTGTCCGACAGCACCGGCGCCTACAGTATCCCTTCCTCGGCATACGGCTGGTTGGCCTCGATGCGTTCGTATCCCAGGCGGGAGAGGTCGATGGTCCGGAAGCGCCCGTGCACGATCAGTTCCGCGATGCCGCGGCCGGCAGCCGGCGCGTGCATCATGCCGTGCCCGGAGAAACCGGCGACGGTCAGCAGGTTGGGCATGCGGCTCCAGCGTCCGATGACGGGATTGCCGTCCAGTTCGTTCTGTTCGTAAAGACCCGACCACGTACGATGGCATCTGGCCGCTTCGAAAGGAGGGAAGCGGTGGGCGACCGCGGGCCAGACGACGGATTCGAAGTAATCGTGATCGACGTCGAAGTTGTAGCCGCGCGCCGCGTCGCCGGCCACGAGCCCTCCGGAGAATCCCTTGCCTTCCGAACGGAATGCCAGCCGGGCGACATCCTTGACATAGGGTAGCGGTTCGACGGGACTGCCCGCGGTGAAATAGTGTTCGAAGCGCCGCAAGGGCGAAATCGGAAGGTCCATGCCGAAAAAGCGGGCGACGTCCCCGCTCCAGGCTCCGGCGGCATTGACGAAGCTGTCCGCCCGCAGGACCGCGCCGCTTTGCAGGCGTAGGGATGTGGCCTTGACGCGGTCGGCATCGGTGCCGATGACGCGGTCCTGGATGTATTGGGCACCCAGCTCCGTCGCCTTGCGGCGAAATCCCCACAGCAAGCCATGGGGATCGCACCAGCCATCCAGGGGGGTGAGCGCGCCGACGCCGAGATCGTCGACGTTCATGGAGGGAAAGCGCCTCTTCAGTTCTGCTGGTGTCAGCAGGTCTACGGTGCAACCGTGCGCCTGCTGGCGCCTGGCATTGCGTTCCAGCGCGGCGGCATGCCCGGGCGGGACGATGAACAGGTACCCGCCCTGGACCCAATCGACGTTCGCCGGCTGCGTGGCGGTGGCCATGGTGCGTTCGAAGGACTTGATGAAGTCGATGCTGAAAAGCGACATGGCGATGTTTTCCGGGCAGGTGAACTGCACCCGGCAGCCCCCGGAGGCCCTGAGTGCCGACGCGAACTCGTAGGTCGGGTCGGGCTCGATCACGCAGACGGAGATGCCGGGAGCGGCCTGCTTGAGGAAATAGGCCGTACTGGAACCGACGATGCCACCACCGATGATGGCAACGTCATAACGGGGGTGTTCGGCGAGCGTCATCTTTTCATCCTGTGACGGAGACCCGCCTATCATGCCACTGCCGCCGGGATCCCGGCAGCCGGAGCTTACCCTGCGCCGCCGCGGCGACCGCGGTGTCAGGGCATGGCGTGCGCGTGCGAAACGCTACGCGCCGGTACTGAAAGAATCGCCTCGACGGTCAGCCCGAGGGCGAGCAACTGGCGGTCGGCATGCGGAGCGCCGTCGATTTCGATCCCGACCGCGTGGCCCTGCGCCGTATATCCCGCCGGCATGGCCAGGCCCGGCAGGCCCGCGTTGCTGGCGGGCAGCGTATTGCGCAGGTAGGCGTAGTTGGCGGATACCGGCTGTTCGTTCAACGCGACGATGCCTTGGGCCGACGTCAACCTGCCCGCCACGGCGATGGTGGTGGGCAGTAGGATGCCGTCCAGCTTGTGCTGGCAGAACTGCTCCAGGAACATGCGGCGCAGCGCGGGCCTGTGCGTGCGGAGGGCAGCTTCGTACAGGCCGGCGGACACCCGGTGCGGCGATCGCGGGCCGATGAAGTTGTCGATCAGGGCGCGGACATCGTCGCCGGCGGCATCGCGCGTCAGTTGGGGCATGGTCACGCCCGTTTCGTGGATGCACAGGTAGCGCTCCATGGCAGGCCAGAACTCCGCGAAGCCGATGGCCGTGCCGGTGGCTTCGCTGAGCGCTCCCAGCCCCGGCATGCGCAGTTCGATCAGCTGCACGCCGCTTTCTTCCAGTCGCCGCAGCGCGGCATGCACCGCCTGCCGGACTTCGGTGTCGAGTCCCTCGAAGTAGAAGTCCGGGACCACCCCCAGGCGTATGCGTTCCGGCCTGGCCGCCACGACGGGACGCTGGGAGCCGGTGATGACCTGATCCAGCAAGGCCACATCCGCCACGGTGCGCGCCATCGGGCCCGCCGTATCGCGCGTGGGACTGACGGGGGTCACGCCTTCACCGGGATATCGCCCGACGGTGGGGCGTAGTCCCACGATGCCGTTCAAGGCTGCCGGAATGCGGATCGATCCCGCCGTATCGGTGCCGATGGCCGCGTAGGCCAGCCCCAGCGCCACTGCGACGGCGCTGCCACCGCTGGAGCCGCCGGCCAACCGCGACGGATCGCGCGCATTGCGCACGTTGCCGAAGTGCGCGTTGTGCGAGGTGACGCCCAGGGAAAGTTCATGCATATTCGTTTTGCCGACGAACAGCGCGCCTGCCTGGCGCAAGCGATGGATGACCGCCGCATCGCGCGTGGGCCGGAAGTGTTTCAGACCCGGTGTGCCCGCGGTGTTGGCGAAGCCCGCCACGTGGACATTGTCCTTCACCGCGATGGGCACGCCCTGCAGCGATACGGGCGCCGGCGTGCCGGTCGCCGCGCCGGCGCCCGCCTGTTCCAGCACGACGTCGTACGCGGAGGAAATGAACGCGCCGAAGCCCTGGCATTGCGCGTGGCGCCGGCGTGCCGAATCGAGCAGGTCGTATGTGTTTATGGCGCGGCGACGCAGAGCGGCGACCGCCTGGGTAAGCGTGAAGTCCGCGACATCCGAGGGCAGCGATGCGGCACGGAACGGCAATGGCACGATGTTTTTCCTTCAAGCAAGGCGTTTGCGAAGCGCGAGATAAAGCGCGAAATTGGCCATGCCGAAACCCAGCATGACGTAGCCGAACGCGGCGGGCCGATGCCCGGTCAGCGGACCGATCGCCTGGGCGGCCAGCGCCGCGCAGGAAAGCTGCAGGAAGCCCGCCAGCCCGGATGCGCTGGCTGCATGCCCCGGCACGGCTCCGACGGCGGCGGCCGTGCCCAGCGGCAGCAGGAAACCATTCGCGAAGGTCAGTGCGGATACGCCGGCCAGCAAAAGGACGGTGGACGCGGGCAGCAGGGCCAGTCCCGCGCCCAGCGCCAGCCCCGCCCCCAGGAACAGGCAGCAGCCGTGGCGGTATAGCGCCGCGCTGCCGATACGCGGGGCGTACGCCCGCGCGACGGTATTGCCGACGACATACGCGATCGACAGGCTGATGTAGGCGTAGCCCAGCCCGCTTGCCGGCACGTCCTGCGCCAGCAACAGGAAGGCCGACTCCGACAAATACGCGAAATAGGCAGCCTGCGATACCGCTATGACGGCGGTATTCAACCGAAAGGCCGGTGCCCGCAGCAGGCTGAGATAGCCTTCGAGCGTGCGCTGCGCCCAGCCGCCGGATGCCACAGGCCGCGGCGGGCTTTCGGGTAGCATCGCGTGGGCCAGGAGCGCCAGTCCCGCCCCGAATGCCGCGGTGAACAGAAAGCATGCCTGCCAGCCCAGCGACGCATACAGCAGCTGGCCCAGAACGGGCGCCAGCGCGGGCGACATACCCACCGCGATGGAAACGCCCAGGAAAAAATTGCGCAGGCTGTCGCCCTGGTGGAAATCCGCCGCGATGGCGCGGCCGACCACGATGGCGCCACAGGCGCCGGCGGCCTGCAGGGCCCGCCAGACAAGCACGGTGTCGAAGTCGTCCGTATAGGGAATCGCCAGCGATGCAATGGCATACGCAGCCAGCGACGACAGCAGCGGGACGCGCCGGCCGATCGCATCCGACAGCGGGCCGTGGACCAGCTGGCCGACGGCCATGGCGTACAGGAACACGCTGAACATTGCCTGGATGTCCGTGGCGCTGCGTTCGTAGACCCGCGATAGGGCGGGAACGGCAGGCAGGAAGATGTCCGTGGCGAGGAAACCGCACACGGACGTCAGTGCGACCAGCAGGGAAAGATGGCGTGGGGGCGCCACAGCGGTCCCGCTAGGCCATGGCATGAACCTTCCTCTGCATCGAACGCTGAATCGCCGCCTCGATCAAGGCGGCTACCGCTGCGGCGGTGGGTGCCTGGTACACGGTGTAGTGATCGGCCGCGACGTCCTGGACGTGCAGCCATTTCAACAGTGCGGGCCACCCTTGCAGGCTGTCGCGGGTATTTCCCGTACATCGGATGAAGAGCGACTGGCCTTCGAAGATTTCCGTGGGCTCGTGCGTTTCGGACGCCTGGTTGTTGGCGATCCACATCGCCAGTCCCTGCTCGACATCGCGCAGCGTGGCGCCCGCCGGCAGATGACCTCCGCGGATGCCCAGGTCCAGCAGCCGCAGATTGCGCCTGCCCACCGGCATGGCGCCGAGCTCGCCGCGGGAAGGCGCTTGCGGGCCGCCGTTGACGAGCTTGCGCGCATAGCTGGCGATGAAGTCCAGCGTATCGGCGCCGGTGGGGCGGCTGATGTAGGTGTCCAGCAGGACCAGCAACGCGGGCTCGATACCCAGCGACTGCAGGTGAACGGCCATTTCATAGGCGACGTTGCCGCCGAAACTGTAGCCGCACAGAACGACCGGTCCATCCGGCTGCTGCGCCAGCACCTCTTGCGCATAGCGTCGGGCCATGCGCCGCATGTCCGTTTCGTAGGTGCCGGCATCGTCCAGCGGTTCGCAGGCGATGCCGTAGGATTCCATCGCGGTGGCGGATTGCGCGATGTCCCGGTAGCACCAGATACCGCCGCCGGCCGGGTGCACGAACCACACCCGCTGCGCGCCGGCAGGCCCCCCGAGCCTGGCCCCGCTGGCGGGCAAGGGACGCGTGCCCGTATCCAGGACGGCGGCTTCGACCATCCGCGTCAAGGCCCCCAGCGTGGGTTGCGCGAACAGGGCGCCGGCGGAGAGTTTCAAATCGAAGTCGCGGTTCAGCGTGGCGATCAACTGCATGGCCAGCAACGAATGGCCGCCGGCGCGGAAGAAATGGCTGTCGTCGCCGCCGTCCAACGGCAGCAGCCCGGACCAGGCGGCCCGCACGCGCGCCGCCACGTCGCCCGGGACGGACGGGGATTGCGTGGCCTGGGCGCTACCGTCGGCGGCAGGTTCGCGCGTGGTCGCGGCGGGCACCGGCCGCGTCGACCGCAAGGTGCTCAGCAGGCGCACGGCGGCTCGATCGCGCTTGCCGTTCGGAAGCGCGGGAAAGGAATCCAGCCGCGTATACAGGAGCGGCTGCATGAAAGCGGGCAGGGCCGCGGCCATGGAGGCGCGCGCGGCCGCCTCGTTCCAGTCCGCCGCCGCGATGTCCAGGAAAACCTCGATCTGCTGTGCTTCGTTGACGATGGCAACGGCCGCTCGCAGCGCCGCGATGGACCGCAGCAGCGCATGCTCGATTTCTTCCGGCTCCACGCGCAGCCCGCGCAGTTTTACCTGATTGTCCGTGCGCCCGAGGAACACATAGTCCCCGCGAGGATCGCGCCTGACCCTATCGCCCGATCGATACGTGCGCCCTCCGGTCGGCGAAATGCCGAAGCGGGCCGCCGTGAGTTCGGGCTGGCCGTGGTAGCCGATGGCGACGCCGGGCCCATCGATGATGAGTTCTCCCGATCCGTCTGCCGCGTCGGCGTCGATGTGGAAAGAGGTGCCCGGCAACGGTCGCCCCAGCGGAACGGGATCCCGCGTATCGGTGTCGCCCGGCCTGCACGCATGATAGGCGCATTGCACGGTCGCTTCGGTGGGCCCGTACAGGTTGATGACCGGGATGGGCAGGTGCGCCTGGATTCGCGTCACCAGTTGGCGCGGCAAGGGCTCGCCGCCGCTGAAAAGCAGCCGCAGGGTGGCCAGGTCGCGCAGCGCCTCCGGCTCGGCCAGGGCCTGCAGCATGGCCGGTACGGCCTGCAGCAACGTGGCACCGTGGCGGCGTGCCGCCTGCGCGATGGCGTCGGGCGTGTTGTCGGCGATGACCATGGTGGCGCCGACCATCAACGGCGCAAGATACTCCCAGACCGAAGCGTCGAAAGCGGTGGGTGTCTTGTGCAGGAAAACGTCTTCCGCGCAGCACGCGAATTCGCGTATGAACCAGTTCATCTGGTAGGCCAGGGCATCGCGGGATACCGCCACGCCCTTGGGCCGGCCGGTGGACCCGGAGGTATACAGCAGGTAGCCGGGGCATGCGCCGTCGACCGGCTCGCCGGGGAGCCGCGCCGGCGCGGTGCCAGGCGCGGCCAGTTCGTCGATCGGGAGGGCGTTGCACGGACTCAGGTGGCGGGTGGCGCCGTCGCAGATCACATGTCGCGCTCCGCTATCGGCGATGTACAGCGCGAGGCGTTCCTCGGGGTAGGCGGGATCCAGCGGCAGGTAGGCGGCGCCGCACTTCAGTATGCCCAGCATCGCGATGACCCATTCGATGGAGCGGTCCAGTGCGATGCCGACCGTGGTGCCCGGGCCGGCCCCGTGGGCGTGCAGGCGCGCGGCCACTCGTTCGGCGGCAAGCCGCAGTTCAGCGTACGAACATGTGCGACCGCGATGCAGGATGGCGGGGCGCGCCGCCATGGCGCGCGAAGCGAGGTCGAAGTGATCGAGAGGAGTAGGCGTGCGCATGGCGGACCTCTTTTCAGCCGTTGACGATGCGGGGCCGGTCGTCGGCCAGATATTTCGCGTGCTGTGCGAGCGAACGCACATTGACTGTCTTCATCAGCCACCGATTGCGCTGGGCTTCGGGGTCGCGCACGAAGCCGACGTCCTTGTTGTGCAGGCAATCGTTGTTGGCGGCGCCCACCAGATCGCCCGGCAGGATCTGCACCCGCTTCTTCAGCTTGTGCAGGGCCGCGATAAGCACGTCGACCGCGCGGTTGGCGCGCGGGGTCAGGCCGCGCGTGCGGTTCTCGAAGAAGCGGATATCCGTGGGAGTGGCGCCGCCCAGCACCGGGTGGAAGTCGGCTTCGCCCAGCCTGACCTTGCTGTTGTGCATCGTCAGGTCGTCATACGGCGTATGGAATTCATCGCGCTGCAGATCGGCGCGGATCTCATCGCCCACTTCGGCCAGCAGGTCCTTGTTGCGGACGTAGGACGTATAGATCTGGTTGTGCGGCGAAGCCCGCAGGCCCAGGATGTTGACCCAGTCCGGGCGGACGAAATGATTGGCCAGGTCCTTGTGGAAGTAGATCGGATCGATCGCCTTCTGGGACTGCGTCTGCGCCAGGCTTTTCTTGGGATGAATGTCCTGGAAGATGTCGCCATCGTTGACGTTGGCGTAGCCGATCGGCTCCTGGCCCATCAGCCGGGCATACAGCAGCAGGAAGGCTTCCGCGACATAGGTCGTCTTGCGGGCGCGCTTGTCGCCGACAGGGTCGTCGAAGTCCAGGTAGGGGAGGTCGGGGTCTATCGGGCAATTTCGCAGCACGACGTAGGGATCCTCGTAGCTGTCGGCATTGCGCCGCCTGGCGCAACAGTCCAGGAAAGCCGCGGGCACCCGGCCTTCGCGGATCACGGCATCGACGTGCGCTTCAAAATCGCTGTAGCGCACGTAGGGATTGGCCTCGATCGCCATCAGCGCGCGTTGCAGACGCGTGGAGTCCTCGGGGGTGAAGCAAAAATCGACGGGTAGTTCCATCATGGGCAGACCTCATGCGGCGGGATTACCGGATGGGGGCATCCGGTTTGGCCGCGGCAGAGTAGGAGACGCTTCGCGCCCGGCCTGGCTAGGCCGTGGAATATCGGACCTGATTACCCAGACCCTTCCAAATCCAGGACTAATCCCGGGTCGATGGACATCGGCCCTATCAGAGGTATCCCAAGTTTTCGCCTGCGGCTACACGAGGCTACGATTCTGTACGGTTAAGTCCGCTTCATACCGTGCCCTGCAACGCCAGCCGTTGCAGGCATTCCATATCGAAGATCTCCACGCATCGCACGACCTCGTCGTAGAAACCGGTGTATCGCGGATATGCCGCGCGGGTCTCGACAACCCAGTTTTCGATTTCGGACAATTCGCCGTCGCGGGCGAGCCGCGACAGCACCAGGCGCAAGGCCAGCGGCGGCGCTTCCAACTGCGGCGTGGTCGTGGCCTGCGCGGGGGCCCGCTCTATCTGGCGGGTAGATACCACGGAGGGATCGGCCAGTGTGACGGGGATCGTCAACGAGAACCGGTTGCCGCTTTCCGGCGAGCTGTCCAAGTGCACGGTGCCGCCCATGCTCTGGACGATGCGTTCGACTATGAACAGGCCCAGGCCCGTGCCGGATTCGCGCCGATGAAGCTGCTTGAACGCGACGAAGATTCCGGCCTGGTCGTGCGCCGGGATGGGCGGCCCGTCATTGAAGACGCTTACATGCAGATCGGCCTGGCGGCCCGCGCGGCGGCGTACCTGCGCATCCAGCCGCACGACGCCGTTGGCGGTGAACTTGGAGGCATTGCTCAGCAGATTCAGCACAGCCTGCCGTAGCCGCTTGCCGTCCACCCATACGGCAGCGGGCAACGTGGGAGCGGGCAGGTATTCGAATGTGTTGCGCTGGTCCGTGCACAAGGCGATCCCGAAGTGTGCCAGTTCTTCCATCAGCCCGGGCAGGCGCGTTTCCTCCGGCCGCACGGCGAAGGGTTGCAGCTCGGACTTGCTGTAGGCGAGAACCTCTTCGATCAAACCGAATTGATGGCTGATGCTGCGCTCGATGATGTCGAGATGGCCCTGCTGCGCCGGCGCGGCGGCTTGCCGCAGCAGGCGGATATAGCCGCTGATGATGGCGAGCGGCGCGCGCAGGTCATGGCCGACATAGCTGAGGATAATCGCCTGGCGCTCGGCGTCACTCGCGGCGGATGCGGAGATCGTTTCGGTGGTGGGCAGTGGCGCGGGAGTAAGCGGCCGGGATCCGGCCGCAGGAACAGACTGCCTGGAAAAATTCTCTGCGGAAACCGGCGGCGAAGACACATGCTGCGAGGAATCGGGGTGTGAGGAGACAGCCTGGGAAAAAGCGGGCCGCGAGGAATGAGCCTGTGATGAAAGAGGGGCCGGCGATTCGGGCTGAGGGAATACGGACTGGTCCTGGTCTTCCCCCTGTGTGAGAGAGCGCGCCGGCTGTTCATCGGCCGACGAGATATTCCGGGACGATGGCAAGGTCGTCGGCGCCAGACGGGCACGCGGCCGGTGCATGGCGAGCATCCGGGACTGTTGCGATCGCCCTAATTGGCGTGCAGCCCACAGCGCCAGGACGGCAAGGTTGGCGATCGTCACCAGCAGCGCGAGGGTAGGCGAGCCCCCACCCAGAATGAAGGAAATCGGGACCAGCGGCGTGTCCAGCAGAGGGCCGGTGGTCCTGATCATGGCATCGGCGACGGTGAGCAGGGCAGAGGTGCATAGCAGCGCGGCAGTCGGAAGGGCATGCCGCGCCAACGCCGGGGATGGCGACCTGCGAGCCCTGACCACCAGCAGGACAGCGGAGCCCGCCATGCATGCACCGAATGCGCAGGACAAGACCTGGAACAGCCCGACGGTAGCGGGTACCGGTAGCAACGCGCCATGGGCGGGTACGAGCATGGCGAGCAGCAATCCCGTGCACAACGCTACCACCACCGCGGTGTAGACGGGCGAGCCGGGTACCGGTAGCAGTTCGCGCCGGCTCGCGCCGCGGACGAATAGCGCATAGAGCGCCAGGCAGGCGAAGTCCAGTGCCAGCTCCACGCGATAGCCCCACGTGGCGCCCAGCGGCCACAGCAATTGCTGCAAATACGCGCGAGCTGCGGCTTCGCGCATAAGCGCCGCGGCGGTGATGCCCGCTATCCATAGGAACGGAGGGCGCCGGGCCATGATCCCGATGACCAGCATGCACCAGACGAGGGCGCCGGCCGCGCCGGCCAGGATGCCGTCGGTGCTGCTTGTTATGGTTCCCGCGTTGGAATAAAGACGCGATGTATACAGTATCGGATACAGTCGGGAAGGAGTACGGCTTTTGATTTTTATCCAAACCCGCACCGACTCGCCCGGCGCCATGTCGAGCATTAGGGTAGGAAAGCGGCCCAGGTCGTCCTGTTCGAGAATCGGGACAAGCGTACCGGCGCGCCCGTGCCGGATCTGGTTGCGATGCTCCAGGTAGAAGCCGACGTTCTCCAGGTTGGGTGGCCCGGCTACCAGCACCAGGCGACGCGATAGCTCGGACGCGTTCGTTATTGCGGTTTGCAGCCACCACGTTGAATCCGGATGCCGGTCGGTTCGGACGCCGGTTTCCACTGTGTGAAAAACACCGGGTTCGTCCGCCGCGAGTTTTCGAATCTGGTCGAAATCGAGCCTCCCGGTGCGGTCTTCGTAGATCTGTGCAGCGGGCAGCAGGGGCTGCGCGAATTCCGGCTCGCCAGGTAGCACCAGCGCGCTGGCGGCGGCCGGCACCCATATGCCGAACCACAACGCGAACAGCAGCGTGCCATTGACAAAGCGTGTTTTGAGTGACCGCATCCGGGTGGCCTGTGCGTCGAGGTGACGCGTTACGCAATCACGTTGTGTCGGGCCCTTAATTGCTTATTCGAAGGCACGACACCATTAGGAGGACAGGTTAACGCGCAATACTGCAATAAATCGTCGGGATACGCCAGTTGTACTTCCCCTCGCGCGCCGGTGGCGCGGTGGGGAGCCGTTGGAACGTCAGTCCACCGTGACGTGCGGTGCACATTTTTGGCTTTGTACGAGGCATCAGGTATGCGACTTGCCGACATGGGCGGTTTCGTCCGCCTTCCTGGAGATCGACATGCCCTCAACTACGCCACCCGCCCCGTCCGCTGGCGACGGCGGCTTGAACCGGCCGGCGCGGCGCAATTTCCTGGCCGGCATCGGCGCGGCCGGATTATCGGCCAGCGCGGCGGCGCATCTTGTCGCGGACGCCGCCCCGAGCCCGGCCGACGCATCCCCAACGAATCCGCCCGCATCCGGCGTGCCGGAAGGAGCCATTCCCATGCGCTTGTCAGTGAACGGTCAAACTCATGACCTGAATCTCGATCCCCGCACGACGCTGCTGGACGCACTGCGTGAACATCTGCAATTGACGGGCACGAAGAAGGGCTGCGACCACGGGCAATGCGGCGCGTGCACCGTGCACGTCAATGGACGGCGTGTGAATTCCTGTCTTAGTTTTGCCGCCGCGCATGAAGGCGACACCATCACCACCGTCGAAGGACTGGGCCACCCCGGGCACCTGCATCCCATGCAGGCGGCCTTCGTGCAGCACGATGGCTACCAGTGCGGCTACTGCACCTCCGGGCAGATCATGTCGGCCGTCGCCATGATGCGCGAGCCATGGGGACCGGACGACGCCGCCGTGCGCGAAGCCATGAGCGGCAACATCTGCCGCTGCGGTGCTTATCCCAACATCGTCGCGGCCATCCAGGACGTGCGCCGCAAGGCCTAGGAGAATGCCATGGAAATGTTCCGATTGACACGCGCGGCCGATGTGCAGGATGCCGTGCGCGCGGGGGCCGCCGCGCGTACCGCGCAGCAGGGCGCCGATATCCGTTTCCTGGCGGGCGGCACCACCCTGGTCGACTTGATGAAACTGGACGTGGAGCGTCCGGGGCAAGTCATCGACATCAGCCGCCTGGCGCTGGACCGCATCGAGGCCGCGGACGAGGGCGGCTTGCGTATCGGCGCCATGGTCCGCAATGCCGACCTGGCCAATGACGAAAGGGTCAAGCGCGATTACGCCGTGCTGTCCCAGGCGCTGCTTGCCGGCGCTTCGGCGCAGTTGCGCAATATGGCGACGACCGGCGGCAACCTGCTGCAGCGCACGCGCTGCGTGTATTTCCGCGATACGGCGGCGGCCTGCAATAAACGCAATCCCGGTTCGGGCTGTGCCGCCATCGGCGGATACAACCGCAATCTCGCCGTGCTGGGCACCAGCGATCACTGCATTGCCAGCAACCCTTCGGACATGAATGTCGCCATGGCCGCGCTGGAGGCCACCGTGCACATACAGGGGGTGCAGGGCACACGGGCGGTGCCCATCGGCGACTTCCATACGCTGCCCGGCGATACGCCGGAGCGCGAGCATGTACTGCTGCCGGGCGACCTGGTGACGCACGTCACGCTGCCCGCGCCGGTACCCGGCAGCCGTTCGGTCTATGTGAAGCTGCGCGACCGGGCCTCGTATGAATTCGCGCTGGCATCGGCTGCCGTCGTGTGCGTGGTCAGCGAGGGAACGATCTCGCACGCGCGCGTGGCCCTGGGCGGTGTCGGGACGAGACCGTGGCGCTCCCCCGAGGCCGAAGCCGTTCTGCTGGGTAAAGCGCCCGGCGAGCAAACGTTTCGCGCCGCCGCCGATGCCGCCCTGAAAGACGCGCGCCCGCAAAGCCAGAACGCGTTCAAGATCGAACTGGCGCGGCGTTGCCTGGTGCATACGCTGAAACAGGCCACGCAGGCCGCCTAAGACAGGAGTCCGAGTCATGAGCACAGTCGCAGAGGGCGCGCGCGCGCAGGCCGCGCAGATCATCGGCCGCGATACGCCGCGCGTGGACGGCCCGCTGAAGGTCAGCGGCAAGGCAATGTACACCTCCGATTTTCATTTTCCGGGCATGCTTTACGCCGTTCCGGTATGCAGCACCATCGCCAATGGGCGTATCGAGGCGCTGGATACGTCGGCGGCCCAGGCCATGCCCGGCGTCCGGTTGGTCCTTCACCGGGACAATATCGGCAAACTCTACCGCGTGCAGGGCGCCAAGGTGGACGAAGGACGGCCGCCCTTCCATGACGACGTCATACGCTACTACGGTCAGTATGTCGCGGCGGTCATCGCCGATACGTTCGAGCAGGCGACGGCGGCCGCCGCGGCGGTCAAGGTGCGATACAAGGAGGACACGCCTAACGTGGCTACGCGTTTGTCCGCGGACACACCGCCCAAGGTGGGCAGCGAGCGCGGGCAGGCACAGTCCGCCTTCGATGCCGCTGAAGTCAAGGTCGATCATACCTATGTCACACCGGTGGAAACGCACAACCCCATCGAACTGCATGCCACGGTCGCCGTATGGGACGGTTCAAGCTACACCCTCTACGAGACATCGCAGGCGGTGGACAACCACAAGGCGGTCATGACGCAGTCGCTGGGGACCACGCCGGATAAAGTACGCGTGGTCACGCACTTCCTGGGATCGGGCTTCGGCGGAAAGCTGTGGCCCTGGCCGCACTGCATGGTGGCTGCGGTGGCGGCAAGGCAGCTGGACCGTCCCGTCAAACTGGTCGTGTCGCGCCAAATGATGTTTCAGAACGTGGGCCATCGGCCCATCACGCAGCAGCGCATCCGCCTTGGCTCGACGGCGCAGGGAAAGCTGGTGTCGCTGCAGCAGGACTATGTGAACCAGACATCGATCCTGGACGATTACGAAGAGGATTGCGCGGAGGCCACGCCGCATATGTACAGCACGCCGAATCTGCGCGTGACGGCGGCGCTGTGCCGGCGGCATATGGGCACGCCCACGGCGATGCGCGGTCCGGGCGCGGTGCCCGGCCTTTTCGCCCTGGAATCGGCGATGGACGAACTGGCGGTGGCCCTGAACATGGATCCCGTCGAGTTGCGCCTGAAGAACGAACCGGACCATGACGAGGGTAACGGCCTGCCGTTCTCGTCGCGGCATTTGACCGAATCCGTCCGGCAGGGCGCGGAGAAGTTCGGCTGGTCGCGGCGGACTCCCGGCATCGGTTCCATGCGGCGCGACGACAGGATCCTGGGATGGGGCATGGCGTGTTGCTCGTGGCTGGGCGCGCGCCAGCCCACGCATGCGCGGGTGGAGCTGCGCGCGGACGGTTCGGCGCATGTCGCCTGCGCGACGCAGGACATCGGCACGGGCACGTACACCATCATGGCACAGCTGGTCAGCGCCGAAACCGGTATTCCCGTCGACCGCATCGATGTGGCGCTGGGCGATACGGCTTTGCCGCCGGGCCCGGTCTCTGGCGGGTCAACGGTAACGTCATCGGTGATTCCGGCGGTGTTCAAGGCAACGCGGGCAGCGGTGAAGTCCATGCTGCGCACGGCCTGCACAGGCGACGGCGCGGCGTTTTCCGGTCACAAGCCGAACGAGCTCGCATTCACGAACGGGCGGGTGCACTTGAAGACCCAGCCCGCCGACAGCGGCAAGCCGTTCGGGCAGATCGTGGCGGCGGCCGACCTGCGTGCCATTGCCGGCGAGGGCAGCGAAACCGAGGGCAACTTCGGCAACGACCCGCTGAAGCGGAAGTACTCCATCAATTCCTACGGGGCGCATTTCGTCGAAGTCGAATGGCAGCCGGAAATCGCCCGCCTGCGTGTCAGCCGTGTCGTGACGGTGATCGATGCGGGCCGCATCCTGAATCCGCCGGCAGCCCGCAACCAGATCGAGGGGGCCGTGGTGATGGGGGTGGGCATGGCGCTGTTCGAGCACACGATGTACGACGAGCGCACGGGCAAGCCGGTCAATAGCAACCTGGCGGATTACATCGTGGCGTCGAATGCGGATACGCCGGATATCGATGTGACCTTCCTGGATTATCCCGACCCGGTGTTGAACGAGCTGGGCGCGCGCGGCGTCGGTGAAATCGGCCTGGCCGGTACGGCGGCCGCGATCGCCAACGCCATCTACCACGCCACGGGTGTCCGGGTGCGCGAGCTGCCCGCGACCATCGAGGACTTGATGCGGGCCTGACGGGCGGCCCGGCGGGAATCGACACGCCGACAGGGCGGTTCCCGCCGGTATCAGGCCGCCACGGCTTCGTCCGGTTGGATTTCCGTCAGCACGCCGTTTCGATGGATGGCGGGCGCGCAGGCGCGGGCGATGTCGAGCAGGCGCGAATCGGCGAAGCGCGGCCCGACCAGCTGGATCCCCAGCGGCAGGTTGCGCGCGCTTTTCCCCACCGGGATGCCGACGCAGGGAACATGCAGCAGCGTCCACATGGCATTGAAGGCGGGATTCCCCGTGTCCTGCAGTCCTTCCGGCGCCTCGCCGGTAGACGCGGGGGTGAGCACGGCGTCCAGATCCGCGCCGAACAGACCATCGAAAGCCCGCCGGCATGATGCCGCCAGGTCGTAGGCCTGTACCAGCTGCGCCGGCGTGATCGCCCGCGTGTTCTCGACCATCTCGCGGAAGTCCTCGTGCAGCAGATGATGGCTGCCAAGGTAAGCCGGCAGGAACGCCGCGCGGCCTTCTCCGCGCATGATCGTTTGCTGCGCGGCATCCATGCCGTCGAAGGCGGGGGGCAGGTCCAGTTCCCGGACGATGGCGCCCTCGGCCTCCAGCCTGCGCGCGGCTTCCATCAAGGCGGCGCGTCCATAGGCGTCGGCCGAGGACCAGACGGGTGTGCGGCAAAGCCCTATTTTCAGCCCGCGGACACCGGCCGGCGGGGGCGCGTCGGACTCCACCACGCGGAAGGCCCGGGCGACCAGCTGCAGGTCCTCCACCGAGCGGCCGTACCAGCCTATCGTATCCAGCGTGTGCGAATACATCTTCGCGCCTTCGCGGCTGACGATGCCGTGCGTGGGCTTGATGCCGTAGATTCCGTTGAAAGCGGCCGGACGGATATGCGAGCCGCCCGTCTGCGTTCCGAAGGCCAACTGCACCTGCTTGTCCCCTACCGCCGCGCCGGAGCCGGAGGACGAACCGCCCGGCGTATGGGCGGGGTTGTGCGGATTGCGCGTGACGGCACGGCGTCCGCCGGATGCGAATTCCACCGTATCGGTCTTGCCGACGATCAGAGAACCGCTGTGCCTGACCACGGCCACGCAGGCCGCGTCCTGGCCGGGGCGGTGGTCGACGTGGATGGGGGAGTTGTGCTGCGTCGGCATATCGACCGTGTCGATCACGTCTTTCACGCCGAAGGTCAGCCCATGCAGCGGGCTGCGCGGCGGGCGCTTGTCCAGTTCGCGCGCGTTGCGCACGATCATGTCTTCGTCGAACCAGCTCCAGGCGCGCACGTCCGCGTCGCGCGCACGGATGCGGTCCAGCGTCGATCGGGCCAGCTCCTCGCAAGACAACTTGCGCGCGGCGATCAGGGCGGAGGCCTCGGTGGCGGTCAGTTCATACGGTTCCATTATGGTTCCTCGCGGTTGGGCGATGCGACGGGAAGGTTGAATACAAAAGCCGGTTCGTATTCCTTGGACGGCATGCGCGGGATCGCCATGCCGGTCCTGGTGACGGCGGATGAAAGCTCATGCATGCGCCGCATCATGGGTTCTGACAGGCGCAGGCCGTAGCGATCGCAGTGCGCCTGGATGTCGGCGGCGTTCCATAGCGGAGGGGAAGTCATGGCGAGGCTCCTATGGTCAAAGAGAGGGACGGCGGTCGCGCCAGGGCGTGGCCCGTTCGTAGGCGCGCGCGACCTGGTACACGCGCGCCTCGTCGAACCAGCGTCCGACGATTTGCGCGTTGGTCGGCAGGCCTTCGGCGTCATAGCCGGTGCACACCGTCATGGCAGGGTGGCCGGATGCGTTGAATGGCGGGCAGGCGTTCTCGCGCGTGTATGCGCGCATTGCCGGTTCGTCGGAGAACGGCGGCGCGACACGAAACGCACAAGGGGCGACAAGCGCATCGACGGACCGGACCAGCGCATCGGTGGCGTGAGCCAGTTCGCGCCTTCGCCGCTGCGCCGCCACATAGTCCACCGCGCGGGTCATGGCGCCGGACATGAGTTTGTCGCGCAGCGCGTAGCCCATGTCGCCGGCGCGCCGGAGGAAATCGTCTTCATGGATGGATAGGGATTCGGTCCAATTGATGACCGAGGTGACGCTGCGGTATTCCGCAATGGGTTCGGGTAGCGCGACGTCGATCATGCGCGCCCCGGCGTCGCGCAGTACCGCGACCATGTCCGCGAATGCGGCGGCATTCGCCTCGTCCATGACGCCGGGGTCGGCGCCGAGGTCGCGGATCACGCCTATCGTCATTCCGGCGACGCCGGCGTCCAGGCAGCGTAGATAGTCCGGGACCGGGCGATCGGCGGTCGCGTGGTCGTGGGCGTCGCGGCCGGCGATCACGCCAAGGACGATCGCGCTGTCCTCCACCGTCCAGGTCAAGGGCCCGGGCGTATCCATGGTGTAGCAGTTGGGCAGGATGCCGTGCCGGCTGACCCGGCCGTAGGTCGGCTTCATGCCTTGCAGGCCGCAGGCCGCGGCAGGCAGGCGTACCGATCCCGTGGTGTCCGACCCCAGCGCGATCATGGCGGTGCCGGCCGCCACTGCCGCACCCGCGCCCGTGGACGAGCCGCCGGTGAACCGATCGAGATCCCACGGATTGCGCGCGGGTTCGAAGGGCAGGTCGAAGTAGACGCCTCCATTGCCGGTACCGTACTCCCAGGTATTGAGCTTGCCCAGCATGATCCCCCCGGCCTCGTCGAGCTTGCGGACGGCCGTGGCATCGTGTCCGGGGACGAAATCCAGCATCAGGCGGGAGGCGGCGGTCGTGCGGATGCCGCGGGTGTAGTAGTTGTCCTTGACCGCGTAGGGTATGCCATGCAGCGGCCCCCGGTAGCGGCCGGCAGCGATGTCGCGCTCGGCCTGCAGCGCCTGGGTCCGGGCGCGGTCCGCAGCCACCAGCAGGTAGCTATTCACCTTGTCGTCCACCGCGGCGATGCGATCCAGAAAGGCATCCACCAATGCCACCGGCGACACTTCGCGGCGCTGGATCAGGCGCGATGCCTGGCCGACGGACAAATGGAACAGCGGTGTGTTCATGGACGTTGGTCTCCGGAGTGCGGGGAAGCGCGGCGGGCCGGCGGCGATCTACAGCGCCGGACGGCGGTCGCGCCAGCGGGTGGCGCGCTCGTAGGCGCGGGCGACGCGGAAGACCGTGGTTTCGTCGAAGTAGCGGCCGACGATCTGGGCGTTGGACGGCAGGCCCGTGTCATCGAAGCCGGTACACACCGCCATCGCGGGATGGCCCGACAGATTGAATGGCGGGCACGCGGTATCGGCCGTATACGCCTTGACACGGTCGAAATCCTCGATGGGTGGCGCGGTGTGGAAAGCACACGGCAGGATCAGCGCATCGACGCTGCGTATCAGCGCATCCGTCGCGGAGGCAAGTTCGCGGCGTCGGCGCTGGGCCGCCAGATAGTCGACGGCGCGCACCATGAATCCGTTCATCATCTTGTCGCGCAGTGCCTGGCCCATCTGGTCGGCGCGCGTCATGAAGTCGTCTTCGTGGATGGAAAGGGATTCGGTCCAGTTGATCACGCTACTCGCCTGGCGATAGTCCGAAACGGCGGCGGGCAGCATGACGTCCACAATGCGGGCGCCGCCGGCCTCCAGGACGCGAGCCATGTCCTCCATCCCGATGCGATTGGCCTCGTCGACCTGCTCGCCCTCGGGGCCCAGGTCGCGGATCATTCCGATCGTCATGCCGCTAACGCCCGTCTCCAGGCCCGCGACGTAGTCGGGCACCGGCTGGCGGGCGCTGGCCGGATCGCGCGGATCGTGGCCCGCCATGGCCCGCAGCATCAGCGCGCTGTCTTCGACCGTCCACGTCAGCGGCCCAGGTACGTCCAGCGTATAGCAGTTCGGCAGGATGCCGTGCCGGCTGACCCGGCCATAGGTAGGCTTCATGCCCTGCAGTCCGCACGCCGCCGCCGGCAGCCGCACGGAGCCGCCGGTGTCCGATCCCAGGGCGGCCATGGCCGTGCCGGCAGCCACCGAGGCGCCGGCTCCCGTCGAAGAGCCTCCGGTGAAGTGCGCCAGGTTCCAGGGATTGCGCGCCGGTTCGAAAGGCAGATCGAAATGCACCGCGCCGGTTCCCGTGCCGTACTCCCAGGTATTGAGTTTGCCCAGCAGGATCGCGCCGGCCGCGCGCAGGTGCGTTATCGCCGTGGCGTCATGGTCGGGGACATGATCCAGCAACAGCCGCGATGCCGCGCAGGTCCGCACGCCGCGCGTGTAGTAGTTGTCCTTGACGGCATAGGGAATGCCATGCAGCGGTCCGCGCCAGCGGCCCGCCAGGATGTCCTGTTCGGCGGCTTTCGCCTGCGCACGCGCGGCGTCGCCCGTCACCAGCAGGTAACTGTGCAACCGGTCGTCCAACGCCTCGATGCGTGCCAGGAAGGCGTCGACCAGCTCCACGGGTGACACTTTGCGGGTTTGCAGCAGGCGCGACGCTTCGCCCACCGAGAGAAAACACAATTCATCGCCCATGCCGTGGACTCCTTCTTACGGACCGCTCGCCGGTCCTGGATACATCGATCGAACCTTGCCATCCGTCCGGTATGGCCGGCGCCATGCTCATCGCCATGCCGCGGCCTGCGCGCGCGGGGGCGCCGCCGCGCCTGTGCGGATGCAGCGTGCCGCGTGGCCGCCGCCGTGCAGGGCGAGCAGACCGCGGTCCGCGCCCACCGGTTCGCGCAGGGCAGGCACGCCGGCATCGCACTCCGGCTGGCGCAGAGCGCAGCGCGGCGCGAAGCAGCAGCCCGGCGGAAGATCGGCCAGGTCGGGCGGCGCGCCCGGGATCGGCTCGAGATCATTGCCACGCAGCCCCCCATGCACGGTCGATTTCAAAAGCCCGCGCGTGTAGGGATGGGCGGGCCGTTCCATGACATCCTCGATCGTTCCGGTTTCGACGAAGCGGCCCGCATACATTACGGCGACTTTGTCGGCGACCTCGCAGGCTACGCCCAGGTCGTGCGTGACGAACAGGGTGGCCATGCCCAATTCGCGCTGCAGCTCTCGCAAGAGCAGCAGTACCTGGATCTGCACGGTGGCGTCGAGCGCGGTGGTGGGTTCGTCGGCCAGCAGCAGCCGTGGCCGGCAGGACAGGGCCAGCGCGATCATGGCGCGTTGCCGCAATCCTCCCGACAGTTCGTGCGGATACGCGGCCAGCCGGCGCGCTGCGGACGGTATCTGCACCAATTCCAGCAGCTCCAGCGCCCGGCGCATGGCATCGCGATGGCTGGCGCCCTCGTGCTGGCGCACCGTTTCGGCGATCTGCTGGCCGATGGTATAGACCGGATCCAGGGCGGTCAGCGGTTCCTGGAAAATCATCGAAATCAGCGAACCCCGTATGTCCGGCAGTTTGCTCCGGGGCAGCGCGAGGATGTCGTGGCCGCCCACGGAGACCTGTCCGCCCAGACGGGCGTTGTCCGGCAGCAGACGCATGAGGGCGCGCATGGTGACACTCTTGCCCGATCCGGACTCCCCCAGCAGGCACAGGACCTCGCCTTCGCGCAGCGAGAAGGAAACGCCGTTGACCACCGGCACGTTCATGTCGCGGTTGACGAACCGCACGGTCAGGTCGCGCACCCGGACGAGCGAATCGTCGATACCTTCGGAAATCGCGTTCATGATCGAAATCTCCCTTCAGGCGCGCAGCCGCGAGATTGCGTCCGCGGTGATCGCGCTCGCCGTGCCGTCGCCTTCGCGCGCATCGGGCCGAAAGCGCATGGCCTGGCTGCGGTCGAGCGGGTAATGACAGGCGCTCAGATGGCCGGACTCATCGTCCGCGGGCGTCAGCATGGGCATCTCGGCCGCGCAGCGGTCCTGCGCCCGCGGGCACCGGGTACGGAAGCGGCACCCCGACGGCGGATCGATCGGATTGGGGGGATCTCCCGATAAGGGCGGGCTGCTGACGCGGCGCCGCGGATCCATCGACGGGCGGGATGCCAGCAGCGCGGCGGTGTACGGATGCCGCGTTGCTTCGTAGATGCGCGCGACCGGGCCGGATTCCACGATCTGGCCCAGGTACATCACCAGCACGCGGTCGCTGATGTATTGCACGACATTCAGGTCGTGCGAGATAAAAAGATACGTCAGGCCCAGCTCGCGCTTGAGCTCGCGCAAGAGATTCAATACCTGTGCCTCGACCGACTTGTCCAGCGCGGACACGGACTCATCCAGGATCAGGACGCGAGGTCCCATCGCCAGGGCGCGCGCGATGTTGACGCGCTGCCGCTGCCCGCCGGATAGTTCGTGCGGATAACGCCGCGCGTGGGTTTCGGGATCCAGCCCGACCATGCGCAGCAGGCTTGCCGCACGTGCGCGGGCCTGCGCGCCGGACATGCCGGCCACGGTGGGGCCGAAGGCGATGCTGTCGGCGATGGTCAGCCGCGGATTCAGCGACGCATAGCTGTCCTGGAATACCATCTGCATTTGCGCGCGCAGGTCCCGCACGCTGATCCCGCGCACTTCCGATACTTCTTCGCCATCGAAGATGACACGTCCGGAATCCGGACGCAGCAGGTGCATCAGCAGGCGCCCGGTGGTCGATTTTCCGCAGCCCGACTCTCCGACGATGCCGACCGTTTCCCCCTTGGCCACCTGGAAGCCGATCCCGTCCACGGCGCGCACCACGGAGCGCTGGCCGCGCAGGCCGGTCCTTCCGAGGTCGAAATATTTTTTCAGGTTCTCCACGATCAGCATGGGTTGCGCCGGGCCACCGCGGTCGCGCGGGTCGGGATGCCTGTCCAGCAGCCGCAAGGCGTCGGACGGCGGTGTTTCGCTGCGGATTCTGAAGCGTGCGAACATGGCGGACTCCTCTCAGGCCTTGACGTCCATGGCGCTGCGCAGGCCATCGCTCATCAGGTTGAAACACATGGAGGTGACGAAGATCATGATCCCGGGCAGGATGGCGTTCAGAGGCGTGACGTAGATCGCCTGGCGCAGCGTATTCAGCATCAGCCCCCATTCCGCGTTCGGCGGGTTGACGCCCAGGCCCAGGAAGCTGAGTCCGGAAGCAATCACGATGCTTACGCTGATCAGGCTCGATGCGTATACCAGGATGGGGCCGATCACGTTGGACAGCACGTGTCCCCGAACCACGCGCAGGGCCGACGCGCCGGTGGCGCGCGCCGCTTCGACGAAATCCTGCTCGCGCACCTGGGTCGTTACGCTTTCGGCGATGCGGGCGATGGGCGGGATGAACACCAGCGTGAGCGACACGAGGCTGTTGAGCAACCCGGCGCCCAGGGCGCCCGAGATCGCCACCGCCAACAGCACGGACGGGAAGGCATAGAACACATCGATCAGTCTCATGATGACCATGTTCCAGCGGCCCCCGGCAAAGCCGGCAGCGATGCCCAGCGTCCCGCCGATCAGCGTCGCGAGAACGACGGGAGCAAAGCCCGTGAACAGCGAAAGCCTGCCGCCGTAGATCAGGCGCGATAGCATGTCGCGGCCCAGTTCGTCCGTGCCCAGCAGGTGGCCCTGGTAGCCCGGCGGCTTCAGGCGCCGAATCATGCTCATTTTGTAGGGATCGTCCAGCCCCAGCCATGGCGCGGCGATCGCCAGCGCAATAATGGCCAGCAGGATCACGGCGCATCCGATGGCCACAGGGTCGCGCGACAGCCGCCGCCCTACCGTATGCCAGTAGCCGCGGCTGGGCCGGCGGAAGCTTTCCTGCGAAACCATCGGACGGGCAATGCCGGATAGGGACGCGGTGTTTTCGCTCATGGGGTTTCCTTCAAGCGCGCTTGACGCGGGGGTCCACCAGCATCTGCAGAATGTCCACGACCAGGTTGGTGAAGACGAACAGCATCGCCAGCACCAGGATCGTGCCCTGCAGGATGGGCAGGTCGCGCGTAAAGATCGCCGCATTCAGCAGGAAGCCCGTACCGGGCCACGCAAAGACGGTTTCCACCAGGATCGAGCCGCCCAGCATTTGCGCGAATTGCAGGCCCATGACGGCCATCACGGCGGGCGCCACATTCTTCGCGACGTGCGCGAGCACGCGCCTGCCGCTCAGCCCCTTGGCATACAGCGTCTGTACGAACTCCTGCTTGCGGATTTCGCCGACCGCGGCGCGCACGGAGCGGGCGACGATGCCCATGGGGATGACGGACAACGTGACTGCCGGAAGAATAAGGTGGGCGATGTCTGGCGGCCCCATGCCGGTGGCGGGCAGCCAGCGCAATTGCACCGAAAACAGCACGATCAGAACCATGCCCAGCCAGTAGTGCGGCAGCGAAACACCGGTAACCGCCAATGCCGTCACGGCGCGGTCCACGGTGGGCCGCCGGGTATAGCCTGCCAGCGCGCCAAGGGTGCAGCCTCCGACGAAGGCAAGCGCGATGGCCACGCCGGCGAGCAGCATCGAGTTGCGTATCGCCGGTGCGATTTCCCATAGCACCGGTCGTCCCGTCTTGATCGAAGTGCCCAGATCGCCGGTGGCCACGCGCTCCAGCCAGATGAAGTACTGGACAGGCAGCGGCTTGTCGAAGCCATACGCCGCGCGAATTTCCTGGATGACCGCGGGCGAGGCATTTTCGGGCAGGACGGCGCTGATCGGATCGCCCGGCGCCAGGTGCACCAGCGCGAAGCAGACGAGCGAAACGCCGATGGCGATGGGCAGCGTGTACAGCAGCCGGCGTAACAGATAACGCAGCATGGCACGATCCTCCGTGTAGGCGGTGTGGTCACTTCTGCAGGTATACGGGCGTCAGGTCCTGGAACCAGCTCTGCGCCTGGACGAAACCCTTGACGTTCGGCGCGAGCGCGCGCGGATTCAGGTCGTGGACCACCCATATCCACATGGCCTGGTCGACGATGCGCGTGTGCAGCTGGGCCAGCAGGGCGTCCTGCTTCTTGGGATCGAACTCCACCTTCGCCTTGGCGGCGAGTTCGTCGGCTTCCTTGTCGCTGAAGCCGCCCCAGTTGTAGCCGGCCGGAGGACGCATTTTCGACCACGACGTACCGATCAACCCGATGTCGGGATCCCAATAGCCGAAGCTGTTGTTGATGCCGTCGACGCCCTTGTTCTCCGGCGCGTCCGATCCTGCGCGGCGCCGCGCCCGCAGGGCTTCCCATTCCATCACTTCGAATTCGACGTCGAAGCCGACGGCTTTCAGGTTCTCCTGGACGAACTCATTCATGGGCAGCGGCTGCATCTGTCCCGACCCCGACGTGGAGATCGCGAATTTCACGTGCAGGGGATGCTGCGGGCTGTAGCCGGCTTCTTTCATCAGGCGGCGCGCTTCGTCCGGGTCGTAGCGCAGCTTGAAGTGCGGGTGCCCGAACCAGGGATGCTTGGGGTCTACCATGCCCTCCGACGCAATGGCGGTGCCGCCCAGGAAGTCCACCAGGCCCTGGCGGTCTATCGCCAGGTTGGCCGCCTTGCGGATACGGATGTCGCGGAACGGCGAACCCTCGGAGTAGCTAAGCTGATAGGGCCAGTTGTGCGGATAGATGTTCGTGACGATCTGCATCCCGGCTTCCTTCAGGCGCGGAATGGTGTCGGGCGGCGGGGCTTCCACCCAGTCGACCTGGCGGGAAAGCAGCGCGGCGACGCGCGTATTCGAATCGGGCATGGTCAGCAACACCATGCGGTCGGACTTCGGCACGCGCTGCGGGTCCCAGTAATTGGGGTTGCGAATCAGCTCGGCACGTTCGCGCGGCACCAGCTTGTCCAGCATCCACGGCCCGGTGCCGGACGGCTTCGATGCAACCTTGGTCCAGTCGCCGCCCAGCTCCTTGTAGCGGGCGGGGCTGGAAATCATCACGTCCGCGATCAGATACGGGAACACCGCGTCGGCGGACTTGGTCGTGATCTCCACCGTCATGGGATCGATCACGCGGTACGAGGCAATGTTGGACACGTATTGGCTGGCCTGCGTGGCCTGCGCCTGGTCGAACTGTGGCGCGTCGCGCTTCAGGAGCTTGTCCAGGTTCCACACCACCGCTTCGGCGTCGAAGGTGGAGCCGTCATGGAACTTGACGTTGGGCCGTAGCTTGAATGTCCACTTCGTATGGGTGGTGTCGTCGACGGTCCAGCTGGTCGCCAGTCCGGGTACCAGCTTGGCGGGCTGGTCCGCCTTGGACAGATCCCAGCGGATCAGGGCGTCATAAAGCGTAAAGCCGATAAAGCGCATGCCTTCGCCACCCTGGCTGGGCTGGCCGGTGGTCAAGGGGATGTCCGACATGGTGGTCGCTACGCGCAGCACCATTTCGGCGCGCGCCGGCTGGGCCGTGAACAGGACGAGAGAGGCCGCCACAAGCGGGGCCGCGAGTTTCTTCAGTATCAAGGCGCATCTCCGGTAAATATTGGCCGTAGCGCATGGGCGCGCCGGCTTATGGCGGATACATCACGAAAACGGGAAAGCCTGTCTATGCAGCGGAAAATTCGGCGGTCGTGCCGGTGCCGGCCGCGCGGCAAGCGGCGGCTTCGGTGGCCAGCGCTGCGATATCCGGGCGCCGCGCGCGCCAGGCGGTTGCCCTTTCATAAGCGTCGCCCACGCGCAGCACGGTGGCTTCGTCGAAGAGCCTGCCGGCGATCTGCAGCGAGAACGGCATGCCATCCGCGTCGAACCCGCTGCATACCGACAGGGCAGGGTTGCCCGAGGTATTGAAGGGCGTCGTGTAGTTGGGGTGCGTGAACATCCAGTGCGGCGATGTCGGTTCCAGCTTTCCCGCCGGTTCCGCGCAATGCGTCACGATCACGTCGACGTCGTCAAAGGCCGCCTGGGTGGCCGTTGCCAGCTCGGCGCGCATGCGCATGGCCTGCACATAATCCTCGGCGCGCAGGAGGGCGCCGCCAATGATGCGGTAGCGCAGGCTGGCCCCGAACAGGTCGGGTTGGGTGCGCAGTGTCTGCTGGTGGATGGAGAACAGTTCCGACATCGCGATCACGCGCTTGCAATCGTTGTAGGCCAGCAGGGACGGAAGCGCGATCGGCCGCACGGTGGCGCCGAGGCCGCGCAGGACCTCCAGCGCGGTGTCCAGCGCCTGGCGCGAGCCTGCCGAAATCGGCGCCTCCTGTTCCATCCAGGTCCAGGGCACGCCTATCTTCAATCCCTTCGCATGGCCGCACAGTGCGGCGCGGTAGTCGGGCACGGGCCGATCGGCGCTGCCGGGGTCGAGCGGATCATGGCCCGCGACCGCTGCCAGCAGGATCGCCAGGTCTTCGGAAGTCCACGCCATCGGCCCGGTGTGGTCATGACTGAACGAGTTGGGCAGCACGCCGCGGCGGCTGACCCGGCCATAGGTAGGTTTTATCCCCGCGATGCCGCAGGCGGCGGCGGGCATGCGGATGGAGCCTCCGGTGTCCGATCCCATGCTGGCCAGGCACAGTCCCGCCGCGATCGCGGCGCCGGATCCGGATGACGAGCCAGCGGGATGCCGATCGGTATTCCAGGGATTGCGCGCGGGCGGCGCCACGACATCCCATGAAGGCCCGCCGTGTGCGAACTCCCACGTCGTGGTCTTGCCGAGAAGCACGCCGCCGGCGGCGTTCAGCGCCAGTTGGGCGGGGCAATCGTGGGCGGGCACATAGTCCGCCAACGAGCGGGATTGGCCCGTGGTGCGGATTCCCGCCGTTTCGTAGATGTCCTTCAGGGAATAGGGAATGCCGTGCAGCGGACCGCGCGGGCCGTCGCGCATAATCTGCGCTTCGGCGGTGCGGGCTTGCGTGCGCGCGAGTTCGGGCGTGGGGGTGATGTAGCTGCACAGGACGGCATCCACGGCCTCCATGCGTTCCAGGCAGGCTTCGGTCAGCTCCACCGGGGACAGGGCCTTGTCGGCGATCAGGCGGCTGGCGTCCGCGATGGTCAGAAAGGCTGGGTCGCCGCTCATGTCGTCTCCTTGCCGGTCGCCTGGAAGACCATAGGCACGAAGGTATGCGCCGGTTCATCCGAGAAAGGGCGCTCGCGCCGGATGCGGCCCAGCATGGGCGCGATATAGCGCCACGCGTCGGTCAATTCGGCAAGGAGGGTTGGGGAAAGCGGCAGGCCGGCGTGGGCTGCCAGGATCTGCAAGTCTTCCGGGCGCGGCGGCACCTCGGATAACACCGATGTTTCTGACATGGAAAAGCCCCTTGAGTGCATGGATATGCCGCCTGGAGAGCAGCATTCCATTTGTTTTCAATACCTTAGCGCATGTCGTGCAGATAAAACAGTTGTTTGATTCTAGGAACGGGCCTTAGGGGCGTCAAGGCCAAAATCGCCTGGTAGTGGTAAATCCTAGTGCGCTGCAACAAACTGGCGGTGCAAGGAAAAAGCGTGCGAGAATCCCGAATCTCGAAGAGATATCATGGACTTGCATGCGGGAATCGCTGTTCTCGCGCAAGCCCGTTTTGAAGCAAATTAAAACAATTGATTGATCGATGGAGGATGACATGACGGACGCCCACGCCGCGGGCCTCTCGGAAGCCAGCGGGGAGATCCGCGGCGAAGATGCCATGGAGATTCCAGTCCCGGATCGCCTGTTGCGCGTCGCCAAGGAACTGATCGCCCGCACAGGGCCCTTCAACACGACGGTGCGCGATATCTGCGACGCGTCCGGTGTCAATGTGGCGTCCATTCATTACTACTACGGATCGAAGGACGCCCTGGTCAAATCGGTGCTGCTTTCGGTCATGGAACCGGTCAACATCGAGCGCCGCATCCGCCTGGAGCAGGCGCGGCTGCGCTTCGGCGAGGGGCCCTTGCCCATTCCGGTCATCCTGGAAAGCCTGTTGCGGCCGCTGATCGGTTGCGAGCGCGGCGAAGACGGCGGCCGGCTCTTCGTGCGTATGGAGCACCATCTGCGCGCCGTCCCCGACAGCGATTACACGCTCTTCGTGGCGCGGCACCTGGATGGCTATGCGCAGATCTTCATCGATGCGCTGGCCCAGACCCTGCCGCGCTACAGCCGCGCGGAGATCATCTGGCGCTACGAGTTCGTGCGCGGTTCCGCCATGCACTTGCTGGCCAATTGCGACCCGCTATCGCGCAAGTTCCAGGTCCTGGCGGGCACGGGCGGCATGATAGACCTGAACGACGACGAGCTGATCTTGCGGGAACTGTTGGGGATCGCGGTGCTGGGCATCGGCGCCCCGGCGGTATGGACGACCGGTTCGGGCGCCTAGCGGCGCGGCGATACGCGGCGGCATGCCGCGTATCGCCGCACGCGCGCGGCGCTCAGACCGGGAAGGGGTTGCGTTCCGCGAAGCCGGCCTGGTGCCAGTACGGATAGGCGCGGTTCACGGTGCTGGCTTCGTCCAGCCTGGCCACCTGTTCGGCAGTCAGGTTCCAGCCGACCGCGCCCAGGTTCTGCCGCAGCTGGGTCTCGTCCCGCGCGCCGATCAGCACGGTGCTGACGGTGGGACGCTGCAGCAGCCAGTTCAGCGCGATCTGCGGAATGGTCTTGCCGGTCTCGGCCGCTACCTGGTCCAGCGCGTCCACCACGCGGTACAGATACTCGTCCGGTACCGGCGGGCCGTAGTCCGCGGTCTTGTGCAGGCGGCTGGTCGCGGGCAGGGGTTGGCCGCGGCGGATCTTGCCGGTCAGCCGGCCCCAACCCAGCGGGCTCCACACCACCGCGCCCACGCCCTGGTCCACGCCCAGCGGCATCAGCTCCCATTCGTAGTCGCGGCCGATCAGCGAGTAATACGTCTGGTTGGCCACATAGCGCGGGTAGCCGTAGCGGTCGGCAGCGGCCTGCGACTTCATCAGGTGCCAGCCGGAAAAATTCGATACGCCGGTGTAGCGGATCTTGCCCGCGCGTACCAGCGTATCGAGGGTCGACAGGACTTCCTCGACCGGCGTGCGGGCATCGAAGCCGTGCAGCTGGAACAGGTCGATATAGTCCGTGCCCAGGCGCTTGAGCGCGTCATCGACCGCGCGGATCAGGTGAAAGCGCGACGAACCGACATTGTTCGGCTCGTCATCGAAGCGGAAGGTTGCCTTGGTGGACAGGATGACCTTGTCGCGCCGGCCCTTGATGGCTTCGCCCAGGATGGATTCGGAGGCGCCGCGCGAATAGATGTCGGCGGTGTCGAACATCGTGACGCCTTCGTCCAGGCAGATGTCGATCAGCCGGCGCGCTTCGGCCACATCGGTCTTGCCCCAGGCCTCGAACAACTCGCCCTTGCCGCCGAACGTGCCGGTGCCGAAGCTCAATACGGGAACCTTGAATCCCGATGCACCCAGATGTCGATATTCCATGTATAGCCCCTACGGAAAAGTTCACGAAACGCGCGTCCGGCCGCAGGCCGGCGCGTCGCAAACAGACATTGTCAGGCAGGCGCGCCCGGGGAATAACCCTGTCCGCCATGAAACACTTGTTCGCCGAGGTCAACAATCGCCGGTCCTGCGTTCGCCATGTTCGCGCCATGACGGCCCCGTATAATGCCGTGGCCTGGAAAGCGCGCGCGGGCGGCCCCGCCGGGAGCGATGCGTCCAGGGTTGTATCTCCACCGCGCCCCGCGCGCCCGGACTGCCTTTCCCTGTCGACCCTTTGATCGAATCCATCGAAAGCCGTGTCTCCGCCGAACTGGTTGCCGTCCTGGTGGCGGTCACCGATGGCCAGCCGCGCGTACTGACGACGGAAGATGCCCGCGCGCTGCCGGCCGGCCCGTTCCAGTCGACCCATCGGTCCTTGCAGGCCGGCCTGCGCGCCTGGGTAGAGGCACGCACGCATCATCCCTTGGGCTATGTCGAACAGCTATATACGTTCGCGGATAGCGATCGTGCCGATCATGCCGATACGCGCATCATTTCGATCAGCTACCTGGGGCTGACGCGGGAGCAGGCCCATACCGGCGCGGACGGGGTGGGCTGGCAAAGCTGGTACCGCTATTTCCCATGGGAGGACCGGCGCGAGGGCGCCGCGCCTTTCGTCGCGGCGGTGATCGAGCCCCGCCTGCGCGCCTGGGCTACCGGCGGACCGGCGGCCCAGCGTGGCCGCCGCTATGACCGCGCTGCCATTACCTTCGGATTGGATGGGGCGGCCTGGAACGAGGACATGGTGCTGCAGCGCTACGAGCTGTTGTACGAGGCCGGCCTGGTGCCGGAGGCCGGACGGCGTCCGGTCCGCCCGGCATTGCCCGGCACGCCGATGATTCACGATCATCGGCGCATCCTGGCCACGGGCATCGCGCGCCTGCGGGCCAAGATCAAGTACCGGCCCGTGGTATTCGAATTGATGCCCGAGGAATTCACCCTGCTGCAATTGCAGCAGACGGTCGAGGCGCTGGCCGGGCGGGGATTGCATAAGCAGAATTTCCGCCGCCTGATCGAGCAGCAGGAGCTGGTCGAAGAGACCGGGGGCATGACCAGCGGTACCGCCGGGCGACCCGCCAAACTGTTCCGCTTTCGCCGCGACGTAATGCTGGAGCGCGCGATTTCAGGCAGCAAGCTGCCCCTTGCGCGGGAACCGCATCTGGTGTGAGC